>CAZSKV010000726.1:0-6801 GCA_964607495.1 uncultured candidatus Brocadiaceae bacterium | reverse complement strand
GCGCGCAAGGCGCCCGTGGCCGAGAGCGACGATTGGTGTGCCGAGCACAAGGTGCCCGAATCGCGCTGCGTGCGCTGCCATCCCGAGCTGATCGGCCAGGACCCGAAGGACTGGTGCCGGGAGCACGGCGTGCCGGAATCGAAGTGCCTGCTCTGCCATCCCGAGCTCGCGAAGGACCCGAAGGCCGCCGATTGGTGCAGCAAGCACGGCGTGCCCGAGGCCTCGTGCACGATCTGCCATCCGGAGATCGCGCTCCCGGCCGAGGCGCCGCCCGCGGAGGCCCAGGTCACGCTGGCTCCCGGCGTCACGCCCGATCCGAAGACCTGCCAGAACCACCTGCTGCAGATCCAGCTCGCGTCGGCCGCGGCGATCGCGAAGAACGGCATCGGGCTCGCGGGCGTGGCCCAGCGCGCGATCACACAGACCGTCACCGCCCCGGGTGAGCTCGAGTACGTGCCCGAACGCAGTGTGCAGGTCGCGGCGCCCGTCGAGGGCCGCGTGGCGCGGGTGCTCGCGCGCCTCGGCGACAAGGTGGAGGCGGGAGCTCCGCTGCTCTGGATCGAGCTGCCGGAGATCGGCCGGCTGAAGGCCGAGGCCCTGCAGGCCCTGGTCCTGGTCGAGAGCAAGGCGCGCACGTTGCAGACGGTCGCTGCGCTCGTGGAGTCGGGCCTGCGCACCGAATCCGACCTGCAGCTCGCGCGCAGCGAGGCATTGCTGGCGCAGGCCCAGGCGCGCGCGGCGATCCAGGCCCTCGGCAACTCCGGCCTGTTCCCGGAGGCCGTGAAGATCCAGATAGGCAGTGACGCCAAGGCCGCCGCGCAGATCGAGGCGCTCGGCCGGCCGCCGGGCCAGGCGCCGGCGAGCCTGGGCCTGGTCGAGCTCAAGGCCCCGGCAGCGGGGACAGTCGTCACGCAGCAGCTGGTGCTCGGCGAAGCCTTCGCCCCTGGGCGGCTGCTCTGCGCGCTCGCCGACACCAGCGTGATGCAGGCCACGCTCGCCGTGCGCCTCGAGCACGCGCGGCTGCTCGCGCCCGGCCAACAGACCTACTTCACGGTCGATGGCCTCGAGCAGGAGGCCGCGAGCGGTGCGATCACGTGGATCTCGCCCGAGGTCGACCACAAGACCCGCGCCGTCCTGGTGCGCGTGCACCTCGGCAACGCGCAGCAGCAACTGCGCGCGAATGCGTTCGGCGAAGGCCGGATCGTCGTGCGGGCGACCGAGCGCGCGATCGTCGTGCCCGAGACCGCGGTGCACTGGGAAGGCTGCTGCCACGTCGTGTTCGTGCAGGCCAGCGCGGACCGCTTCGCGGTGCGCAAGGTCCAGGTCGGCGCGCGGATGCAGGGCGTCGTCGAGATCAACGTCGGTGTGCTGCCGGGCGAGGTCGTCGCCACCACCGGCTCGCACGTGTTGAAGTCGGCCATGCTCGCCCACCGGCTCGGCGCCGGCTGTTGCGGGGGTGGCTGATGCTCGAACGCATCATCACCTGGTGTCTCGCGCACCGCCTCGCAACGATCCTCGGCACGCTCGCAATCGCCGTCGCCGGCTTCCTGGCGATGCAGCGGCTCGACATCGACGCGTTCCCGGACACGACGACGGTGCAGGTGCAGATCAACACGGTCGCGCCGGCGCTGGCGCCGGAGACCGTCGAGCAACGGATCACGGCCCCGATCGAGCAGGCGATCTCCGGCCTGCCCGGACTCGAGGAGCTGCGCTCCGTGTCGAAGTTCGCGCTCTCGCAGGTCGTCGCGGTGTTCGACGACGACACCGACATCTGGCTCGCGCGGCAGGTGCTGACCGAGCGGCTCGCGCAGGTCGAGCTGCCCGAGGGCTGCGGGCGGCCGGCGCTGGGGCCGGTCGCGAGCGGGCTCGGCGAGGTGTTCCACTACGTGGTGCGCGGCAAGACCCAGGATCTGACCGAGCTGCGCACGCTGCAGGAATGGGTGCTCGAGCCCGTGCTCAAGAAGGTCCCCGGCGTCGCCGAGGTCAACTCCTGGGGCGGGTACGAGAAGCAGTACCAGATCCGCCTCGACCTGCAGAAGCTGCGCAAGCACGGCGTGACCTACAGCGAGGTCACGGCCGCGGTGCGCGCGAACAACCTCGCGGTCGGCGGCGGCACGCTGAGTGCGAACGGCGGCGTGACGCTCGTCCAGGGCGAAGGCCGCGTGGCGACGGTCCCCGCGATCGAGGCGATCGTGGTCAAGGCACACGACGGCGTGCCGCTGCGCCTGCGCGACCTCGGCGAGGTCACGGTCGGCCATCAGATCCGGCGCGGGGCCTGCACCGCGGATGGCAAGGGCGAGGTCGTGCTCGGCCTCGGCTTCATGCTGCTCGGCGAGAACTCGCACGACGTGACCGCGCGCCTCGAGCGGGCGCTGGCCGAGGTGCGGCAGCAGCTGCCGCCGGGCGTCGAGGCGGTACCGGTCTACGAGCGCACCGAACTCGTCGACGAGGTGCTGACCACGGTCAAGCGCAACCTCTTCGAGGGCGGCCTGCTGGTGATCGCCGTGCTCTTCGTGCTGCTCGGCAGCCTGCGTGCCGGCATGATCGTCGCCGCCGCGATCCCGCTCTCGCTGCTCTGTGCGTTCCTCGGCATGGACCGGTTCAAGGTCGCGGGCACGCTGATGAGCCTCGGCGCGCTCGATTTCGGCCTGGTGGTCGATTCGTCGGTGATCCTGGTCGAGAACGTGATGCGCCGGCTGCGGCTCGAAGGCAACACCCGGCCGCGCCTCGAGATCGTGCGCGAGGCGACGCTCGAGGTCCGGCGGCCCACGCTCTACGGCGAGCTGATCATCGCGCTCGTCTATCTGCCGATCCTGACCCTCGAAGGCATCGAAGGGAAGATGTTCCGGCCGATGGCGGCGACCGTGCTGATGGCGCTGCTCGGGTCGATGGTCTTCTCGCTCACGCTGATGCCGGTGCTCGCGAGCCTGCTGCTGCCGAAGAAGCCCGAAGTGCACGAGCCCTGGCTGGTGCTGCTCCTGCGCGGGATCTATGCGCCGCTGCTGCGCCTCGCGCTGCGGCAGAAGGCAGCCGTGTTGCTGCTCGCCGGCTCAGCCCTCTTCGGCGCGGCGCTGCTGGCGCGCGGCCTCGGCGCCGAGTTCGTGCCGCGGCTTGCCGAGGGCGCGCTCGCGCTCAATGTCGTGCGTCTGCCGGGCACCGACCTCGACGAGGGCGTGCGCCACAACACCGCGATCGAGCAGGCGTTGCTTGCGCGGTTCCCGGCCGAGATCCGGCACGTCTGGAGCCGCGTCGGCTCGGCGGAGGTCGCGACCGATCCGATGGGGGTCGAATTGACCGATCTGTTCCTGACGCTGCACCCGCGCGCCCAGTGGCGCGCGGCGCGGACCCAGGCCGAGCTGACCGAGCTCGTGCGCAAGGAGCTGCGCGAGTTCCTCGGCGCCGAGTTCATCTACTCGCAACCGATCGAGATGCGGGTGAACGAGATGATCGCCGGCGTGCGCGGCGACGTCGCGGTCAAGATCTTCGGGGACGACCTCGCGCTGCTGGCCAGCAAGGCGCAGGAGGTCGAGGCGATCCTGCACGACATCGAAGGCGTCGCCGACCTGTCGACCGAAGTCCTGACCGGGCAGCCTGTGCTCGAAGTGCGCGTCGACCCCGAGCAGAGCGCGCGGCACGGGGTGCCGGCGGCCGACGTGCTCGACCTGGTCGAGGCGGTCGGGAACAAGCCGCTCGGCGAGATCTACGCCGGCGTGATGCGCTTCCCGCTGGTCGCGCGCCTCTCCGAACGCGACCGCAAGGACGAAGCGGCGATCGCGTCGATCCCGGTCGTGGCCGCCGATGGCGACGTGTTGTCGCTCGAGCACATGGCGACGATCGAGCGCCGCGAAGGCCCGGCCACCATCTCGCGCGAATGGGGCCAGCGCCGGATCGTCACGCAGTGCAACGTCGTCGGTCGCGATCTCGGCTCGTTCGTGGCGGAGGCACAGCGCAAGGTGGCCGAGGGGGTGACGTTGCCGCTCGGCCGCTGGCGGATCGAGTGGGGCGGTCAGTTCGAGCACCTCGAACGTGCGCGCCTGCGCCTGCTGGTGGTCGTGCCGACGGCGTTGCTGCTGATCCTCGTGCTCCTGCAGACGTCGCTGCGCTCGTGGCGTCTGGCCGGACTGGTGTTCTCCGGCGTGCCGCTGGCGATCGTCGGCGGTGTGCTCGCGCTGTGGTTGGGCCAGATGCCGTTCTCGATCGCGGCTGCGGTCGGCTTCATCGCCCTCTCTGGCGTGGCCGTGCTCAACGGCCTCGTGGTGGTGACATTCATCCGGCAGCTGCGCGCCCGCGGCGCGGGGCTCGAAGAAGCGGTGATCGAGGGCTCGCTCGCGCGCCTGCGGCCGGTCGTGATGACGGCGCTGGTGGCTGCGCTGGGCTTCGTGCCGATGGTGCTCGCGCAGGGCATGGGCGCCGAGGTACAGCGGCCGCTGGCCGCAGTCGTGATCGGTGGCATCCTGTCGAGCACGGGCCTCACGCTCTTCGTGCTGCCGGTGCTCTACGCCTGGTTCGAGCCCAAGAGCGGGCCCGGCTCAGCGGCCGGCGCGTTCGTGTAGGCGCTCGAGTTCTGCGAGCTGCGCCGCGAGCGTGGCCGGAGCGTGGAGCACGACCGGAACCGGTGTGCCGGCAGCCGGCACGTGGACCGCGGGGGCGAAGCCGTCGAGCACCGCCGCATCGTCCCTCGGGAAGAGGAGCCCATCGCGGTCGTAGCGTTGGGCCACGAGCTCACAGCGCAGCGTGACGCCTCGCGGCACGTAGAGTTGCACCGACCCGGCCACGAGTTCTGCCGCCTGGCTCGAGGCCTTGCGGTCTTGCGGCGCCACGCGCAGGCCGAGCCGCCAGGGCGAGGCCGCCGGCAACCCGCGCACCTGCACCGGCACGAGCACCGGGTCGACCACGAGCGTGTACTCGGCCTGCACCTGAACGCGGGGCAGGAGACCCGGCACCTCGTGATCACGGCTGTCCGCGCGCACCAGCACCTGCCGCATCGCCGACTGATGCGCAGTCACCCGGAGAATCGGACTGGGCAGGCCGTCGGTACCGACGAAATGCAGCAGCATCGACCGGTGTGAGGCCGGGAGCGGCGGTCGCAGCGACGCGGGGGCGACGATCGTGCCAGCCTTGGCCTCTATGCCCTCTGCGGCCAGGAGCACGGTGTCGTCATCAGTGCGCAGGGACAGGTCGTAGATGCCCGGGGGAACCCGAACATGGAATCCGCCGGTCGCGTCCAGACCCTGGCTGACGCCGTAGCGGTCGGCGCTTCGCCGCTGCGCATGCACCGTGATCGGGACGTTCGGTGCTCGCGGCGACATGCCGAGCACCTGACCGGTGATGATGGCTTCCTGCCGGGGCGCCACGAGCACGATGAGCTCGCGTGCGCCACGTGCGACGAGGTGTGGCGTCAGGCAGGTGAACCCCGGGGTCCGCAGGCGGAACTCGCCAGCGCACCAGCCGGCGGCAAGCATCCGGAACCGACCGTCGGGGTCACTGCGCGTGCTGCTGTAGATCCCGGGATTGTCATGGAGCCAGACCTCGGTGCAGACCGGCCGCCAGAGCCAGTCCAGGACGATGCCGTCGCAGAAGAACTGCTGGCCGTCCGGCTGCAGCACACAGTTGCCACCATCGTGCTCTCCAGGTGCATCGATCTGGGGCGTCTGGAACGGAGCGCAGGACCAGGTTGCGCCATCCGCGGCCGTCAACTGCAGGAGGATCGTCTCCCTGGTGACCGGGACCAGGACTTCGCAATGCGCGTGGTCGAAGATCACGTTCGGCGAGGCACGGGACAAGGCGCCCCTCAGCGGACGGCCCCGGCCGTCGACCAGGCGATAGCGCACGGTCGCGCGTGGCGGGACCACGGGGAGTTCGAGCCGCGTGGTCTTTCCCGCCGGCAGCGTCACGATCACCGGGGAACTGCCCCGCTGCCGCACCGAGAGTGGAATCCCCGCCGGCAGTCCGCGCACGACGGCCGAGGCGGCACCCGCGCACTTGCGCCAGCTCAGGTTCTGCGCGAGAGGATCGTTCCAGTAGATGTCCACGGGCCCGAACTCGGAATGGGCACCCTGGTTCCTGCCATCGAGGATCAACGTCGCGAGGGCCGGCAACGTGATGCGCACCGGGTCCGCAGCCGCGCGAGGTGCATACAGGTCGACGGGCACCGTCCCGGCGTGCAACGGTCCGAAGACCTCGGGTGCATCGGCGCGACGGATCGCCTGCAGGATGGCGTGGCGCTGCAAACTCAGGATCCTGTGGTCGAACGCGGCCACGCAGCGCCCGCTCGCGTCGAGTTCCCAGTCGGCGAGTGGAGAATCTGTCACTGGCCGCCCATCGGCATGCACGAACTCGAGCGGAACGTCGATCACCGGGTAGGGGACGATCACCCCCGACCATCCAACCGCGTGGGTCTCGCCATGGACGACGACGAGTGTGTGGGGATGGCCGGGGATCGGCGCCATGCCCTGCGCATCCGGCGCGAGCCGCGTGTTCTCCTGCGCGGCGAGCTGCAGCCACAGCCGCCGACTGGCGTGTGGCTCGATGCACGCCCCCGCCTCGTTGGAGGCCCGCCCGGGCGGGACCAAGACCACGAGCGCATCCGCGAGCGGCCGGCCACTACGCCAGTCCACGACCCGCACCTGCTCCGTGCCGTGGCCCGGCACCGCGGGCAGCGCCGCGATCGTGGCGCGCAGGGCCGCCAGCTCCGCTTGCTGCGCGCTGCCGCGCGCTGCGGCGAGCAGCATGCAGAGCACGAAGACCGCCGCCTGGCCTGACCACGCCTGCGCTTCGAGCCTCCGCGCCGTCACCCCGGCG
>CAZSKV010000725.1:0-2199 GCA_964607495.1 uncultured candidatus Brocadiaceae bacterium | reverse complement strand
TCTTCACCATGGGCGAACGCTTCGCGTCTCTCGTCGCCGAACTCGCTCGCGATCCACCTCGAAGGCGATGAAGGGCACGCTCTTTTCCAACTCGGTTCAGGGTCCGTTCGCACGAAAGTGAATCTGACAAAGTCGTGCTAGTAGCTCTCGCTCGCATCGGGGAAGTCGCCGCGCCGGACGTCGTCGGCATAGCGCTTCCCGGCCGTCGCGATCGCCTGGCCGAGTTCGGCATAGCGGCGGACGAAGCGCGGTTGCCACTTCGTGAACAGGCCGAGCAGGTCGTGCGTCACGAGCACCTGGCCGTCGCAGTGTGGTCCGGCGCCGATGCCGATCGTCGGCACCGCAAGGCGCTGCGTGACCTCGCGCGCCAGGTCCGCCGGCACCTTCTCGAGCACGAGTGCGAACACCCCGGCCTGCGCGAGGGCCTCGGCGTCGGCCAGGATGCGTGCGCGTTCCGTAGGGTCGACGCCGCGGGTCTTGTAGGTGCCGAACTGGTGGATGCTCTGGGGCGTGAGTCCAAGATGCCCCATGACCGGGATGCCGGCGCCGACGAGCCGCGCGACCGTCTGCACGACCAGGCTGCCGCCCTCGAGCTTGACGGCTTCGGCCTTGCTCTCCTTGAGGAAGCGGCCGGCGTTGCGCAGTGCCTCCTCGGCGGAGACCTGGTAGCTCAGGAACGGCATGTCGCCGACGACGAATGCGCGCTGGCAGGCACGGGCGACCATCTCCGTGTGGTAGAGCATCTGCTCGAGAGTGACCGGCACGGTGGTCTCGTGACCCTGCACGACGGTGGCCACCGAGTCGCCGACCAGGATCAGGTCGATGCCGGCCTGGTCGAGCAGCGTCGCCATCGTGTGGTCGTAGGCCGTCAGGGCCGCGATCCGCTCGCCGCGCGACTTCATGTCGCGCAGGGCCTGGGTCGTGATCTTCGGCGCGGCCATGGCCGGGCTCACCAGTCGCCGAAGCTGCTGCCGCCTCCCTCGTCCGGCCCGGCTTCGGGAGCCGGCGGCGGCGGTGGCAGGTCGGGCGGCGGCGGTGGCTTGTATGGATCCTTGTCGTCCTCGAGCAGCGGCCGGCGCACGGGGCGCTTCTTCTTCTGCTGGCCCTCGGCGAACGCGCCGAAGCTCGCGATGCGGGTCGGGTCGAGCTCGACGTCGAACACCGAGCGATCGACGGTCTCCGGCTCGAGCACCTTGACCTGCTTCTCGCGGCGCCGTTCGTCGCGGCGGCGCATCTGTTCCTGCCGGCGCTCCTCGCGGCTCGGCCGCCGGTCCTGCCGGGCGCGCGGCTCGCCGCCACGCGGGCGCTCGGCACGGATCGAGGCTGGGGCGTGGGAGCTCTCGCCAGCAGCCGCGTCCTGCGGGGCCGTGGCCGCGAACGTGGCCTCGGGTTCGCCGGGGGCCGGCGCGCGCTCGAACTCACGCTCGCGGTTGCGCCCGCGGCCACGGCCACCGCGCCGCCGCCGGCGCCGGCCGCGCGGGGCGCCCTCGCCGGATTCGGGGCCGCCGCTCGTGGGCGCCGTGGGCTGGTCCTCGGCGACGGCCGCCTCGTCCAGCGGCAGCGGGGGTGCGGCTCCGGCGTCGTCGGCCGCCATCGCCACGTCCGTGAACTCCGGCTCGCGAGCCTCGCCCGGACCGGCGCCCGGCTGGCCGCGTTCGCGCTCGAGGCGCATGCGGCGCCGGCGCCGGCGCCGCGCCGAGCGGGACAGGCCGCGCAGATCCTCGCTGTCGCGCGGACCCCGGGGCGCCGCAGTCTCGGCCGGGGCCGGCTGGTCCGTCGCGTCCTCTGTGTCGATCCCGCCGGTCTCGGTATCCGCAGCGGCCTCCGGCGCGAGATCCTCGGCGCTCTCGGCCAGCTCCGGCTCGTCTTCGTCCGGGAACGGTCCCGCGCCGGCGTGCGGCTGGTCCTCGGCGAGCAACGCGGTCCAGCGGTCGAGGTCCTCGTAGCCGACCCCGGTCGCCTCGCAGGTCAGCGCGAACAGGTCGAGCGCCTCCGCGAAGTATGGATCGCGCAGGAAGGACGCGGTCTTGAAGCGCTTCTTCCCGTGCACGCGGAAGCGCCCCTGGACGCCGCAGATGCGCTTGAGGCAACCGGCGTCGCGGCGCGGCAGGCGCAGCGCCGCCGCGAACGGGGCGACGATCTCCTCGGCGATCACGGTCGGCGCGACCGGTCCCGCCGGGTCGATCTGCGCCGCGACCG
>CAZSKV010000724.1:0-6117 GCA_964607495.1 uncultured candidatus Brocadiaceae bacterium | reverse complement strand
GACCGGCGGCGGCAAGTCGCTGTGCTACCAGTTGCCGCCGCTGGTCACTGGCAAGCTGACGGTCGTGGTGTCGCCCCTGATCGCGTTGATGCAGGATCAGGTCGCGGGACTGCGGCTGCTCGGCTACCCGGCGGCGGCCCTGCACTCGAACCTGGGCGCGGACGCGCGGCGCGAGGTGCACGAGAGCCTCGGGCGCGGCGCGCTGCGGCTGCTGCTGGTCGCCCCCGAGCGGCTCTTCGCCGAAGGCTTCCTCGACCGGCTCGGCGGTTTCGAGGTCGGCGCGTTCGCGATCGACGAAGCCCACTGCATCAGCCAGTGGGGGCACGACTTCCGGCCCGAGTACCGGCGCCTGGCCGAGTTGCGCGCGCGCTGCCCGCAGGTGCCCTTCCATGCCTACACGGCGACCGCGACGCCGCGCGTGCGCGCCGACATCGCCGCGCAGCTCTCGTTGCGCGATCCGGTCGAGGTGATCGGCACCTTCGACCGGCCGAACCTGACCTACCGCGTGCTGCCGCGGATCGACCTCGGCC
Organism: uncultured candidatus Brocadiaceae bacterium; assembly: GCA_964607495.1. Taxonomy (GTDB): domain Bacteria; phylum Planctomycetota; class UBA1135; order UBA1135; family UBA2386; genus CAZSKV01. Next base: position 5,587 of record CAZSKV010000724.1, on the reverse strand, counting down.
GCCAGGTCGCGGAAGCGATCGGCCGGCATCCGGGGGCGGCGGCGATCGTCTACTGCATCACCCGCAAGGACACCGAGACCCTGGTCGCCGACCTCGCGGGCCGGGGCATCGCGGCCGCGGCCTACCACGCGGGTCTCGATGCGGCGACCAGGACGCGGGTCGGGGCCGGGTTCCGCGCCGAGCGCCTGCAGGTGGTCGTGGCCACGGTCGCGTTCGGGATGGGGATCGACCGCGGCGACGTGCGCCTGGTCGTGCATGCGGCGATGCCCAAGAGCGTCGAGCACTACCAGCAGGAGACCGGCCGCGCGGGCCGCGACGGGTTGCCGGCGGAGTGCCTGCTGCTCTACTCGGCGGCCGACGTCGCGCGCTGGCGCAGCGTGCTCGAACGCGGCGCGGCCGAGTCGGCGACCGCCGCCGAGAACCTGCAGGCGCAGCTCGGGATGCTGCAGCAGATGGCCCGCTTCGCCGCGCGGCCGCGCTGCCGGCACCGCGCGCTCAGCGAGTACTTCGGCCAGGGCTATGCACCGGCCGATTGCGGCGCCTGCGACGTCTGCCTGCGCGAGCTCGAGCTGGTCGAAGGCGCGCAGGTGATCGCGCAGAAGATCCTCTCCGCGGTCGCGCGCACCGGGCAGCGCTTCGGCAGCGTGCACGTGGTCGAGGTGCTGCGTGGCAAACCCAGCGCGAAGGTGGTCGAGCGCGGCCACGACCGGCTGCCGACCTTCGGTCTGCTCGCGGAGCACCCGGCGCCGCGGCTCCACAACTTCATCGACCAGCTGGTCGACGCCGGCGACCTGGCGCGCACCGAGGGCGAGTACCCGGTGCTCGTGCTCACGCCGGCTGCGGCGGAGGTGCTGCGTGGCGAACGCGAAGCCGTGCTCATGGCACCCAAGGAGGAGCTCGCCGCGAAGCCACGCAAGCCACTGCGCCCGGGCCGCCGCCGGCGTGAAACGCCCGACGAGGTCGCGGAGCTCGCGCCCGCGGACCTGCCGCTCTTCGAGGTGCTGCGCAAGCTGCGCCGTGAGCTCGCCGCCGAGCTCGCGGTGCCACCCTACCTCGTGTTCGGGGACGTCACGCTGACCGAGCTCGCCCGGGTGCGTCCCGTGGGTCCGGCGGCACTCCTGCAGATCCGTGGCGTCGGCCAGAAGAAGCTCGAAGCATTCGGCGCGCGCGTCCTCGCGGCGATCGCCGAGTACGAGCTGGAGCATCCCCGCGCGGGAGGCGAGCCCGGCTATTTCTTGGCGCCACCCTCGCCCTGAGCGGGCTTCGCTTCGGGCGGCTTGTGCTTGACGATCTCGATCTGCAGGCCGTCCTGATCCGCTTCCGCGACGCGCAGCTTCTGCTTGCTGAGCCACATCCCCTGTGGCGTGTGGAGGCAGAACTCGTAGGTGCCCGGGATGACGTTGGCCAGGCGGAACCTGCCGTCCGCTTCGACATGGGCGCTACTGTCGCTCGAGTCGGGGGTGCGCGGGCCATCTGGCGCGAGGCTGACGAAGAGCCAGGGCGACTTCTGGTCGCCGATCGGCGTCAAGTCCACCTGCCCGGCGACCACGTAGGTGCGGCGCATGCGCAGCTCGATGCCACTGGTCGCGATCCCGGCCTGCACCACGACCTGGGACTTCGAGGCGCGGCCCAGGCCCTCGAACTCGGTCAGTAGCGAATAGGTGCCGGCGGGCGCCCGCGCGATGCGGAAGCGTCCCTGCGCGTCGGTCTTGGCCTGCACGTTGACCCAACCCGACCCCAGCGACTCCTTGCCGACAGCCTCGAGCTGGCCCCATGCCTGGATCTCGCAGTTCGGGACCGGTTGGGCATTGGTGCCGATGACCGTGCCCTCGAGCGAGCCGAGCAGGACGTGGATCTGCAATTCCCGGTCTTGGTTGGCCTTGACCTCGATCTCACCGCCCCAGAGTTGGCTGGACCAGGGTTGGTCCTGCTTCGGGTCGATGAGCTGCAGCTGGAGGCCTCCCACGCCGACCTGACCCAGATCGAAGCGGCCGGCGCCGTCGACCGTGCCGCGGATCGGTCGCGAGCTCCAGCCGAACACCACCATGCCTTCGGCCGGGCGGCCATCGATCGTCGCGATCCCGCTCAGGTGCGCGGTGGGACCCTCGATCGCCTTGGGTGGCGCGACGGTGTCGACCTGGATGGTCGCGGTCTGGCCGCTCACGACCTCGAAGGGCACGTAGTGGCGATCCATCCACTCGCCGAAGGTGCGCTTGAACACCTGCTCGTAGAACGTGCCGGGGCTGCGCACGCCATCGAGCGCCTTGCGCGCGACCGCGTAGTAGGTGCCCGGACGCAGGCCGCGCAGCGCGAAGCGACCCTGCGCGTCGGGTCGCGCCCAACGCTCGAGATCCGGCAACGGTCCGTCGATCCGGTTCTCGGTCCAGCTCGAGTGGATCTCCACGACCCAGAGGCCCGCCTTCGGCGGCTGCCCCTTCTCGGTCAGCAGGCCTTCGACACTCCCCGGCTCCGCCATGCGCACCACGATCTCCGCGACCGGGAGCGTGGCGCGCACGTGCGTGGGCCCGAACTCCGGGTGGGTCGCCGAGATCGTGAGCGCGGTCACGGGATCGGCCACGCTGGCTTCGAGGCGGCCGTCGCGGTCGGTCACACCCAGCACCTGCGGGCGCGTCACGATCCCGCTCGTGCGCGGATCGGGTGGGTTGTCCGCCGCGGCCACCGTGCGCTGCACCGCGACCGTTGCGCGGCGGATCGGGCGATCCTGCGGGCCGAGGACCCGGATGCGGACCTTCTGCTCGCCACTGAGCTCGACCCGCAGCTCCTGGTCCCGCGCGAGGCGCAGCGGCACGACCGCGGTCGCATGATCCTTCGCGGCGACGCTCAGGGCGTAGTCGCCGAGCGGCAGCTGCTCGATCCGGAACAGTCCGGGTTCGGGCTGCGTGCACCGGCGTTCGAGCGCGAGCGCCGGCACCACGCCCGCGAGCAGCATCTCGGCCTCGGCGGCCGCCGGCTGCAACTGCAGGCGCACCCCCTCGAGCTGGGCGCCGCGCTTGCTGGCGACGCGGACCATGACCGCAGCAGTTGCCGGCAGCTCGAGCACGAGGTCGGTCGCGACCGAGGCGGGCATCTGCACGGTCCAGGGGTCGTCCTTGGTGCGGCGCGCGGCCGCGGTCACGAGGCCGGAACCGAAGCCCGGCTTCGCGAACCTGCCCTGGGCATCGCTCGTGACCGGCTGGCCCGCGAAGTCGAGCGGGAACGCCGTGCTGGTCGGCGCGAGCAGGACCTGCGCACCGGCGACCGGCTTCTTGAACGCGTCGAGCACGCGGCCTTGGGCCACTTCGCCTTCGCCGAGCCTGAGCGTGCCGAGGTCCTTGTTCTGGCCGGACTTCGTGCGCAGCGCCGGGTTGATGTGCGTCGCCATCCCGTCGTGCGTGATCGCGAGCGTGTTGGTGCCCACGTCGACCCCGGTGAGCACGAAGCGCCCATCGGCGCCGGTGACCGTGCGCGGCAGCGGCAGTTGCGCGAACCGCCTGCCGACCCACTCCGGCAGGCTCAACACGCACCCGAGCCGGCTGCCGCGCTCCGCGCGCGCGATCACGAAGCCGGCCGGATCGAAGCGCTCGACCGGCGCCAGGCCCAGCAACGGCCCGGGCAGGTCGAAGGTGCGCACGAGTGCGCCCGCGACCGGTCCGCCGTCCGGTCCGACGACCGTCCCGCTGAGCGTGACCGAATCCTTGAGCCGGATCTCACCGAGGTCGACGACCTCGCCGGCGACCGGCGAGCGGTGCACGAGCTGGAACGTGATCGGCCGGCGTTCGCCGTCGCCGGCGACGAGGCCGAAGTAGGCGCGCGGCTCGGCGCCACGCAGCAGGAAGTAACCCTCGCGGTCGGTCTGCACGGCCTCGAGCTCGAGCACGACGTCGGCGGGCGCGGGAGTGAGCGGCTCGGCCAGCAGCTGCAGCATGGCGGCGGGATCGACCACCCAGAGCTGCACCGGGCACTGGCCCTCCGGCTTGCCGTCGTGGCTGACGATCCGGCCCCGGAAACCCGCGAGGTGCCGCTCGAACTCGGGATCGCTCGCGGCCTTCGGCTTGGGGTTGCCGAGCTCGGAGCGCGTGGCGTTCGCGTCGACCGGACTCGAGGCGGCCGAGTTGTCGCCGCTGCGCAGCTGCGGCACGTCGGGGGACTCGCTGCTGCGCGTGGTCGGGTCCTGCGGACCGAGGTCGGGCTCCGGGTCGCCGCGGCCGAGCAGCAGGAAGAGCAGGCTGCCGCAGAGGAGCAGCAGGCCGGCCAGGAGAGACAGCGTGGTGGCGGGTCGGCGCATTGAGAATCGGGCTGGAGTCTAGTGCGCCTCCGGCTGCAGGGGGCATCCCGGGGCGCCACACCCCGGGCGCCGTGCCCGCGTCACTGCGTGAGCGTGACGCGGACCGTGTTCCCGAGCGTCGCCACCGCGCTCGGCAGCGGATAGTCGACGACCAAGAACGTCGTGTGCAGCACCAGGCCCGCCAGCATCGGCGCCGGCGGGACCACCAGCTTCGCCGCCGCCCGCCCCTGCGGGTCGAGGAAGCCGACGTAGTTCTGGAACACCTGCGGCGCGCCGCCGGTCAACGTGAGCAGCAGCAACTCGTCGTATCCGACCCGCAGGAAGCGGTTGTCCACCGGCAGCATCCCCGGGGTCGCCGACGTGCCGACCAGGTAGAGCTTGCCGGCGTCAGCGCGCGAGCGCACGGTCCACGCGACCGAGTCGCCGACCGGCATCTCGTGCGCCACGGTCGAGCCTTCGGCCAGCAGCACCGGATCGTGGGCTTCGAGCGGGCCGCTGGGGGTCAGGTTGCGACCGCTGAGCGCCGGGTCGTTGGCTGGGTAGCGCAAGCCGCGGAAGAGCGGGTTGCCGCTCACGTAGGTGCCCTGGGTCAGGGGGCCGCGCTGCGCATCGACCGGGTTGCTGTACTTCCACACCGGCTGGCCCTGCGGCGTCACCTCGAAGATGCTGCCCTGCCAGGAACTGCAGATCAGGGTGTTGCCGTTCGGCAGCCGCTGGACGCCGCCGGCGAAGAGGCTGAAGAAGTCGGTCGGGGTCGGGGCCGTGTAGACCCAGTCGGGCTGCGCCGGACCGAAGGCAGCGCCGGGGCGCGGGTAGATGCCGTTCTGATCCGGCTGCGGCGGCGTGAGCTCGAGCACGCGCGAGTACTGCACCGGCGTGCGCTCCATGCCGTTGTCGAACACGAGCACGCGGCCGGCTCCGGGCAGTCCCTTCGCGATCCACTGGGGGTCGTGGTGCTGGAAGAGCTGCCGGTCGCTCGTAGTCCCGGCGCGGTAGGCAGCCGGGTTGCCCCAACGATAGAGGATGTCGCCACCCTTGCCGCTGCGCCCGCCCGCATGGCTCGCGGCTTCGGCGGTCGTCGTGCTGTGGTCGATGACCCAGAACTCGTTGAAGTGCCGCACGCTGAGCATCACCTGGTCGAGGTCCGCGTTGTAGACCACGCAGTTCGAGTGCATCCAGTCGTGCAGGCCGGCGCCGACCTGGCCGGGCAGCGGGTAGTTCAGGTCGATCAGCTCCGGGTGCTGGCCGACGACGCCGTAGTTGGCCTTGGTCGCGTCGCGATCCTGGATCATGTGATCCCAG
>CAZSKV010000723.1:0-3314 GCA_964607495.1 uncultured candidatus Brocadiaceae bacterium | reverse complement strand
CCGGTCCCCTACAGCCACAAGCTGCATGCGGGACTGATGGGCATGGACTGCCGCTACTGCCATCAGAACGTCGAGGATGGACCGCACGCGACGATTCCGGACGCGAACACGTGCATGAACTGCCACACCCGCGTGCTGCCGGAGTCGGAGTTCCTGAAGCCGGTCCGTGACGCGCACAAGGACACGAACGCGCCGGTGCGCTGGCTGAAGGTCCACCTGCTGCCGGACTTCGCGTACTTCAACCACGCGGCCCACGTCTCGGCCGGCGTCGGCTGCGCGAGCTGTCATGGGCGCATCGACCAGATGGAGATCGTCCGCCAGGCCGAGCCCCTGTCGATGTCCTGGTGTCTCGAGTGTCACCGCGCCCCCGCACAGCACCTGCGTCCGGCGGACAAGATCACGGACATGGCCTTCGTTCCGAACCCCGAAGAGGGGCGCCGCATCATGGCTGAGAAGAAGCTGAATCCCCCGATCCACTGCTCGGGGTGCCACCGATGAGCCATTCGCACGACGCCTTGACGGACATGTCCTCGCCCCAGGCCGTGTCTTCGCCTTTGGCCAGCGACAACGCGCAAGCCGCGAAGCAGTACTTCCGCTCGCTCGAGCAACTGGCCGAGACGCCGGAGTATCGCGAACTCGCGGGCCGTGAGTTCCCGGACGGCGCTGCCGAGTGGAGCCCGGACCTGTCCCGCCGCCACTTCCTGAACCTCGTCGCGGCCTCGGTGGCGCTCGCGGGCCTGCAAGGCTGCCGCAAGCCGGTCCAACACATCGTGCCCTTCGGTGTGCGTCCCGAGGGGTACTCCCAGGGCGTCCCGGTGCACTATGCGAGCGCCTTCGTGGCGGGTGGCTACGGCTACGGCACGCTCGTGCGCAGCAACGACGGGCGCCCGACCAAGGTCGAGGGCAATCCGGCGCACCCGTCGACGCTGGGCGCGGCCAACCAGTACATGCAGGCCGATGTGCTGAACCTCTACGACCCGGCGCGCAGCAGGCACCCGGTCAAGAAGGGGTCACTGCCGGTCGTGCTCGAGCATGCCGACGGGCACGGCGGCGACGCGCACGGCGCCGCACCGGCTACGGACCCGATCGCTGCGGCCTGGGCCGAGTTCGAGGCGTTCTTCGCGCCGCTCTGCAAGCAGCTGCGGGCCGAGAAGCAGGGCGAGGGCACGCGTTTCCTGCTCGAGCCGACTACGTCGCCGACGCAGAACGCCTGGATCGCGAAGGCGCAGTCGGTGCTGCCGAAGGCCGGATTCCACTTCTTCACGCCGCTCCATCGCGACCACGTGGTCGCTGGCAGCAAGCTCGCGTTCGGGCATGCGCTCGAGGCGCATCATCTGCTCGACAAGGCCGATTGCGTCGTGGCGCTCGACAGCGACTTCCTGGCGCTCGACGTCGACGCGCTGGCGACGGCGCGCCGCTATGCGAAGAAGCGCAAGATCACCGAGCCCGGCCAGCAGGTCTCGCGGCTCTACGTCGTCGAGTCGACCTACTCGGTCACCGGCGCCTCGGCCGACCATCGCTTCCGCGTCCCGGCGAGCCGGATCACAGACGTCGCGTTGGCGCTGGCCGCAGAGCTGCTCGGCAAGCTGGGCGCGGGCTTCGAAGGCCTGGGTGACGATCTGCGCGCGGCGCTGAAGTCCCATGGCGAGCACGGCTTCAAGACCGCTGCCGGCAAGGACTGGGTCGCCGCGGTCGCGAAGGACCTGCTTGCCAACAAGGGCAAGAGCTGTGTGCTCGCGGGCGTCGGCCAGCCCCCGCTCGTGCACGCGCTCGTGCACGCATTGAACAGCGCGCTCGGCAACCAGGGCCAGACCGTCGTCTACACGCAGACCGATCCCGGGCTCGCGATCGAGCAGACGCAGTCGATCCAGGAGCTCGCCGCGGCGATCGACGGTGGCAAGGTGGAGACCCTGTTCTGCCTGGGCACCAACCCCGTGTACCACGCTCCGGCCGACCTCGACTTCGCGAGCAAGCTCGCCAAGGTCAAGACCGTCGTCCACCTGGGCCTGCACTACGACGAGACCGCGCGGCTCGCGACCTGGCACGTCAACCAGGCCCACGACCTCGAGAGCTGGGGCGACATCCGCGCCTACGACGGCACGATCTCGGCGATCCAGCCGTTGATCGCGCCTCTCTACGACGGCAAGACCGCGGGCGAGCTGCTCGCTCGCATCTCGGGCGTCGAGAAGGCCAGCAGCTACGACCTCGTGCGCTCGCACTGGAAGAGCGCCCTGAAGATGCCGAACTTCGAGGCCGACTGGACCAAGGCGCTGCACGACGGCGTGGTCGCGGGTACGGCGGCCGAGGTCGTCAAGCAGGTCGGAGTGAGCTCGGCGGCACTCGCGAAGGCCGTGGCAGCGCACGCAAGGACCGCGGCGCTGGGCGCCGCGAACCTCGAGATCACGTTCCACCAGGACGCCCGGCTCGAGGCCGGCCGCTTCAGCAACAACGCGTGGATGATGGAGCTCCCGGATCCGCTCTCGAAGCTGACCTGGGACAACGCGGCGCTGATCAGCCTCGAGACCGCGAAGGCGTTGGGCGTGGGCAACCACGACATGCTGCGGATCGCCCTCGACGGGCGCAGCCTCGAAGTGCCGGTCTGGATCCTCCCCGGCCAGGCGGACTGGTCGATCGCGCTGATGCTCGGCTACGGGCGCACGCTGACCCACGAGCACGCGATCGCCAGGAGCCGGCCCGAGGACGATGTCGCGCACGGTGGGTTCAACACCTTCGCCCTGCGCACGACGAAGGCGCAGTGGATCGCGAGTGGCGGCTCGGTCGCAAGGACCGGGGCCGTCTACCAGTTGGCCCCGACGCAGGACCATGGCGCGCTCGAAGGCCGGCCGTTGTTGCGCGAGGGTACGGCCGCGGAGTTCCAGAAGAACCCGGAGTTCGCCTACCTGATGTCGCCGCTCGCCCGCAAGGCGAAGCTCGAGATGAAGCGCGAGGCCGCGCACGGCGACGGGCACGGCGCGACGACGCAGGCACCCAAGGAGATCACCGAGCAGACGCTGCTGGTCTCGCTGTGGGAGGAGCAGAAGTACGCCGGCGACTACCAGTGGGCGATGGTCATCGACCTCAACAGCTGCATCGGCTGCAACGCCTGCGTCGTCGCCTGCCAGGCCGAGAACAACATCCCGACGGTCGGCAAGAAGCAGGTGCTGCGCAACCGTGAGATGCACTGGATCCGCATCGACCGCTACTTCGGCGGTTTGGACGGCAAGGCCGAGAAGATCGGCGGCCTGAACGGGCTCGCGCTGGCTGCGGAGCCGTCGGCGGCGCAGATGCCGGTGCCGTGCATGCAGTGCGAGAAC
>CAZSKV010000722.1:0-8888 GCA_964607495.1 uncultured candidatus Brocadiaceae bacterium | reverse complement strand
GTGTAACGGTAGCACAGAAGGTTTTGGTCCTTCTAGTCCAGGTTCGAATCCTGGTCGGGTAGCCAGTTCTCGCGGCGCGGGCTCGAGCAGAGCGAGTTCAGGCTGCTCGAGCGGAGCGAGTTCAAGCTGCTCGAGCGGAGCGAGTTCAAGCTTTCTGCCCCGGCATCGGCACCGGCGGCAGCGCGAACGCGCCCCACTCGTAGCGTTCGGGGCCCAGGCGCTCCTTGGACTGCAGCGCCTCCTCCCAGGTCACGACCTTTCCCGAGTAGGTCGCCATGCGCCCCATGACGGCGGTCAACGTGCTCTCGGCCGCGTAGGTCGCGTTCGCGATCGGCTTGCCGGCGCGGATGCTCGCGATCCACTCGTCGTGCTCGGTCTGGTACGGGTTGTTGTGCTCACCGCGGAACTTCCAATGCCGCTCGTCACCCGACTCGGACTCGATCGACCAGGCGCCGTCCTGCAGGTGTGCCTGGCCGCGGGTGCCGAGCAGGTGCTCGGTCACGTCGCTGTGCGTGCCCTCGATCTGCGCGCACTGGCTGAACATCCAGGATCCGTCCGCGAACTCGTAGTGGACCGAATGGTGGTCGTAGATGTGTCCGAAGGCGGGATCCGTGCGCACCTGCCGGCCGCCGAGACCGAAGCAGCGCACCGGGTGGGCGTGCTTGGCCCAGTTGACGACGTCGAGGTTGTGCACGTGCTGCTCGACGATGTGGTCGCCGGAAAGCCACGTGAAGTAGAGCCAGTTGCGCAGCTGCCACTCCATGTCGCTCCACTCCGGCTTGCGCCGGTTCATCCAGAGGCCACCTTGGCGCCAGTAGCAGCGCGCCGCGACGATCCGGCCGATCGCGCCCTCGTCGACCCGGCGCAGGGCTTCGCGGTAGCCGTTCTGGTAGTGCCGCTGCAGGCCGCACACGAGCGACAGGCCCTTCTTGGTGGCGGCCTCGCCGGCGGCGAGGACCGTGCGCACCCCCGGGCCGTCGACGGCCACCGGCTTCTCGAAGAAGATGTGCTTGCCGGCGGTGACTGCGGCCTCGATCTGCGCTGGCCGGAAGTGCGGCGGCGTCGCGAGGATCACGGCGTCCACATCCGCGGCGATGACCTTCTGCCAGGCGTCGAAGCCGACGAAGCGGCGCTCCTCGGGTACGTCGACCCGATCGGCGACCCCGGCTTCCGGGCGCGTCAGTTGCCCGAGGGCGCCGGTCAACCGCTCGGCGAACGCGTCGCCCATCGCGACGAGCCGCACGTCGTCCTTGGTCTTGAGCGCCTGGGCCGCGGCACCCGTGCCACGGCCGCCACAGCCGATCAACCCGATCCGGATCGGGCCCTCATGGCCTGGCGCGCGCGCGGACAGGTGGTAGGGCAGGAGCGCGGCGCCGGCCGCGGTCGACGTGGTCTGCAGGAAATTGCGACGGGTCAGCATGGGATTCGAGGCCTCGCGGTGGGCGCTGCGTCAGTTGAAGGCACCGGTGAACTGCACGACCGGACCACCCGTGTCGCCGCTCCCGCCGAACCAGAAGAAGCCGCTGGTCGACGTCGAGTCGGAGGCGCCGAGCACCTGGGTGATGTGCTGGTTCGTGCCGAGATCGATCGCGATCGCGTTGGAGAGCACGAGGCCCAGACCGTTGCTCGGAGGATTGAGGAACAGGCACTGCGCGTAGAGCGACTGGCCCCCGAGTGTCGGGATGTTCGGAACGTTGAACTGGCGCGAGCCGGAGTACTTGCCGGCGTTCAGGGTCAGCGGGAGTCCGAACATGATGTCGGCGCTCGCGTAGACCGAGTTGCCCGGGGCGTTGAAAGCCGTCAGGTCGAGCGGGAGCGGCAACGAGCCCCAGGCGGTGCGCGAGGCGCCGACGTAGAGCATCGCCGGATAGAGCGAGAGCAGACCGCTCGCATCGAGGGTGAACGACCCGCCCGGAACGATCTGGGTGCCCGGCGTCGCGCAGGCGAACGCGGGGGTCTCTTGGCTCGCGAACCGCCCGCTGGTCCCGAACTGGTGGGCAGCGCCGGCGGGGTTGGTGCGCACGGCATCGACGAAGTAGCGGTTCTTCACGTTGGCGATGCCGGGGATCTCGAACTCGAAGAGCAGGTTGCCGTTGGCGCGCATGTAGACGAATGGCGTCGAGATCGCCCAGGCGATGTTGAACGGACCCGTGCCCCCGACCGGGGGGTTCGCCGGCACGTTGTAGGGTCCGGAGTAGACCTGGGTCTGGGTCCCGGTCCGGTTGCTCGCGAACGTCGTGCTCATCGTCGCCGGCGTGCTGCTCGAGTACCCGAGCGACAGCACGAGCGTGCTGATGCTGAAGGCCGCGCACGGATTCGGATCCGCGGCGTCGCGCCGCATCGCCAGGCCGGTCAGCACCGCCGAGGTCGTGCAGATCGTCGCCCCGTCCCACACCTGCTGGACGCGGGTCTTGTCGTAGACGAACGGGAAGTAGCTCTGCTCGTTGGCGTCGAGGGTCGTTGCGTAGCCAGGGACCACCTTCGTGGTCTGGGCAGCGAGGGTCGTGGCGAGCAGGATGGCCGGCAGATGGAGGGTGGAGTGGCGCATAGGCAACGGGTCGGGTGGGGTGGTCGGGAGGCCCTCGGATCATAGCCCCCGGTCTCGTAGCCGTGCCTTCTTGGTCGCGACAGCGACGATGGCTCGCCTCGCGCGACGACTCCAGACGGCAGTAGCGACCCAAACCCATCATCGCGGCCGAGCCGCTCAGGGGCGGTCGGCGCGCCAGCGCCGGCCGCCCCCCTTGGTTGCGGCTCGGCCGCGATGCGCGTAAGACATCGCCGGCCCGGTCGTCCCGATCCCCCAACCTGTCGGAGTCCGTCATGCACCCGCATCTCGCGTTCGGCGTCTGCAGCGCGCTCGCCCTTGGTCTGTCCCTGCCCGGTCAACTGGCCCCCACGGTCGCCGACGCGATCAAGAAGGAAGGCCTCGAGAACAGCAAGGTGATGGACTACCTCGACCAGCTGACCAATGGCATCGGGGCGCGCCTGACCGGCTCGGACAACTTCACGCGTGCTTGCGAGTGGGCGCGGAGCGAGTTCGAGAAGATGGGTCTGCAGAACGTCCACCTCGAGAAGTGGGGCGAGTTCCCGGTGGGTTGGAACCGTGGCCAGTGGTCGGGCCGGGTCACGCAGCCGATCGAGCTCGAGCTGCAGGTCGCGACCGAGGCCTGGACCGCGGGCACGAAGGGGCGGACCAGCGGACGCCTGGTGGCGGCCCCGAAGACCGCCGCGGAGATCATCGCGGCGGGGGCCGCGCTCAAGAGCTGCTGGCTGCTGGTCGGGGCGGCGCCCCGCGGTGGCTTCCCCGCGGCGATGCGCGAGGCCTGCCTGCAGGTCGGCGCGCATGGCTTCGTGTGTTCCGGCTACGACGGGGACCAGGCGTTCCCGAACCGGCTGCGCGTGTTCGGGAGCCACCAGGTGCGGTGGGACAAGCTGCCCCAGGTGCCCGAGATCAAGGTGCGCAACGACCAGTACAAGCAGGTCAAGGCCCTGCTCGACGAGGGCAAGGACGTCCTGGTCGAGTTCGACATCCGCAACCAGTGGCGCAAGGGTCCGATCGAAGTCCACAACGTGATCGCGGAGATTCCCGGCCGCGAGAAGCCGGAGGAGGTCGTGGTCGTCTGCGGCCACCTGGACTCCTGGCACCAGGCCACCGGCACGACCGACAACGGCACGGGCACGACCTCGACGATGGAGACCGCCCGGATCCTGGCGGCCGTGGGCGCGCAGCCGCGCCGCACGATCCGGTTCATGCTCTGGGGCGGCGAGGAACAGGGCCTGCTGGGTTCGCGCGCCTACGTGCAAAAGCACCGACAGGAGATGGAGAAGGTCTCGTGCGTGTTCAACCACGACACGGGCACGAACTGGGCGAACTCGCTGACCGTGTCCAACGGCATGTACGAGGACATGCGCAAGGTGTTCGAGCCGGTGATGACGATGACGCCGCCCGATCCGCAGCACGAGGGTCCGGTGTTCCAGCTCAACAAGGCCGAGACCATCAGCGGCGGTGGCGGCAGCGACCACGCTTCGTTCGCCGCCGCCGGCGTGCCGCCGATGTCCTGGGGTCTGACCGGGCGCAGCAACTACTTCCAGTACACCTGGCACACGCAGTGGGACACCTACGACGTGGCGATCCCGGAGTACCAGCAGCACACGGCGACGGTCATCGCGCTCGCGGCACTCGGCGTCGCCGATCTGCCGAACCTGCTCGATCGTTCGGGCGTGCGGGCCAGCGGTGGCGGGCTCGACGCGCGCACGATCCTGGGGAGTGCCTGGGGGCTCGAGTTCGACGAACTGAAGATCAAGAGCGTGGTGGCCGACGGCGCCGGCGCGAAGGCCGGGTTCAAGGCGGGCGACGTGCTGGTCGCGATCGGCGATACGAAGCTCGAGAAACTGCAGGACCTGCGCACGGCGATGCGGGAAGTCGAATCACCCTGGACGATCACGGTCCTGCGCGCGAACGAGCGTGTGCCGATCAAGATCGAGCGCCCCCGCATGGGACGCCGCGGTGAGTCGCGTCCGAGCAGCGCGCCCGGCGAGAATCCGCGGCGCGGGGGCTGAGCCGGGCGGTCCCCTGCGGGAAGGGGCACGAAGTGCCGACGGCGTCGCGTTTTGCCCAACCCTGACGCGAGCGGAGGGGCGGTCGCAGCCGATGGTATAGTTCTGCGCCCACCCGGGGCGTCCCAGGACTCGATGAAGATCCAGCTGATCCACCCGCCAGCCTACATCAACAAGAACGGCCTGACGGCCTTGCGGCCGAGCCTGCCGCTCGGGCTCGCCTACATCGCTGCGATACTCCTCGAGGACGGGCACCAGGTCGCGGTCATCGACGCACTCGGCCTGGCGCCGAAGCAGATGACCCCCGAGGGGGACATCTGGCGCATCGGACTCTCTACCGACGAGATCGTGGCCCGGATCCCTGACGACGTGCAGGCGATCGGCGTGACCAACATGTGGTCGTACTCGTGGCCGATCGTGCGCGAGCTCCTGCACAAGATCAGGGCCCGCTTCCCGCGCACGCCGATCGTCTGTGGCGGCGAGCACTTCACGGCCGTGTCCGAACTGTCGATGGAGCAGGCGCCGATCGACTACATCGTGACCGGTGAAGGCGAGGAGACCGCGGTGGCGCTGTTCCGCGCGCTCGACATGGGGATCGACACCACGGTGATCCCGGGCATCGTCCATCGCACCGCGGACGGAACCGTGAAGCGCAACCCGCGCCGCGACCGCATCCGTGAGATCGACAAGCTGCCGTGGCCGGCCTGGCAGCTCTTCGACGTCAAGGCCTACGACGACAACAAGCTCGTGACCGGCATCCACTACGGGAGCACGGTGCCGATCCTCGCGACCCGTGGCTGCCCGTACCAGTGCTCCTACTGCAGCTCGCCGAACATGTGGACCACGCGCTGGTACGCGCGCGACCCCAAGGACGTCGCGGACGAGATCGAGCACTACTTCAAGACCTTCGGGGCGACGAACTTCCCGTTCCAGGACCTGACCGCGATCCTGAAGCGGGAGTGGGTCGTCGACTTCACGCGCGAAATCCTCGCGCGCAACCTGAAGATCACCTGGCAGCTGCCCGCGGGGACGCGCTCAGAGATCGTCGACGACGAGGTCGCAAAGCTGCTGCACGAGTCTGGCTGCCGCTCGGTGAACTTCGCCCCCGAGTCGGGCTCGGAACGCACGCGCAAGCACATGAAGAAGATGCTGACCGACGAGAAGCTGTTCCGGGCCGTGCGCGCCGCGGTCAAGAACAAGCTCAACGTCGGCTGCTTCCTCGTGCTCGGCTATCCGACCGACGACGCTAGCGACATGCGCGCGACGGTCCGCATGATCCGCCGCCTCGCGCGTGCGGGCGTCGACGACGTGTCGGCCGGGTTCTTCTTCCCCCTGCCGAGCACGGAGATCTACCACCAGCTCGTGCGCGAAGGCCGCATCCAGATGTCGGATGCGTTCCTCAAGCTGCCGATCTACGTGCACAACAAGTTCATGACCGCGGATCGCGTCTACACGCCGCACCTGAGCGCCCGGCAGATGACGCTCTGGAAGTACTGGATCGTCGCGAACTTCTACCTGACCTCGTTCCTCACCCGGCCCGGCCGCGTCGTCCGCATCCTCGCCAACTTCCTGCGCGGCAGGGAGACCTCGAAGATGGAGTCGTTCCTGCAGGAGACGCGCCGCAAGTGGTTGTTCCGCTGGGGCCGGAAGCCGGCTGCCGACGCCACGGCGGACGCGAAGACCGCGCCGAAGGGCGTGCCGACGCGCGTCGGCGCCTCGGCGGGTTCCTGATCAGGCGCGCAGGCCGTAGCGCAGCGCCGTCAGCACGGCACCGAGGCCGCGGCCGAGGGTCTGCCGGTAGAGCGCTTGCAGGGCGGCCGCCACGAGACTCCGGCCGTAGACGCCGGGGATCCGGTGCCGGCGCCGCCACTGCAGATGGTCGAGCCACGTGCGGGGCCGCATGAGCGCGAAGGGGAGCGTGCCGCGCTCGGAGATCACGAGCTGCTGCGCGGCGCCGGCCAGCAGGAACAGGGTCTTCGCGGGCCAGTAGTCGTCGTGCCCCAGCCAGAGCGCGAGCGCAAGGTCCGCCCGGCGGTGGCGCAGCTCCCGCACGAATCCGAGCTTGCCGCCGGCCGGCTTGTCACCCAGCACCGCGTGACCTCGGAGCAAGGGCCCGAGCTCCCGGCCATCCCGGTCCCGGACGACGAAGGTCAGCTCCTGGCCGGCATGCACGCGCAGGAGTTCCTCGACGTGGGGCAGGGCCAGCATGGCCGGTGCCGAGACGAACACGAGGACCTTCACTGCCAGGCCTCCGCCATGGTCTCGCGATGCACTGCCTCGTACTCGGCGGCCGTGCGCGTGATCGAGAACGCCGCTTCGGCGTGGGCGCGCGCGGCCTGCTCGAGCTGCCGCCGCCGCGCCGGATCGTGCAGCAAGGCGACGAGCTTGCTCGCGAACTCCGCGGCGTCCGCGGCGACCTCGAGGTCCCGGCCGGCCACAGCCCCGGTCCCGGCGGCACCGAGCGGCGTGGCGACGATCGCCTTGCCGTAGGCCATGGCTTCGAGCACCTTCGACCGCAGGCCGCCGCCCTCGCGCAGTGGCGCGGCCACGACCGCGGTCTCGGCCAGGCACTGCCCGAGATCGGGGACGAAGCCGCGCACTTCGATCCCGTCACGCCCGGCCAGGGCCTGCAGTGCGGCGTCACCGCCGCGGCCGATCAACCAGAGCCGGGCCCGGCCGTGGACTGCCCGCACGCGTGGGAACACCACCTCGGCCAGCCAGCGCGCGGCGTCGACGTTCGGGCCGTGACCGTAGTAGCCGACGAACGCGATCACCGCGGCCTGCGGGTCGTGCGCGCAGGCGCGGATCCGCTCGAGATTCAGGCCGTTGCGGATCACGCGCGGGTGGGTCCCTGGGGCCAGGGACGCCACGACCGCGGCGTCCTCCTCGCTCAGGCAGACCACGCGGCGGAACCGCGCGTAGAGCGCGCGCTCGTAGTTGCTCGCCTGCCACAGGGCCAGACGCGAGCGGGGCGTGGTGGCGTTGCGGCAGACGGTCGTCAGCGGTTCGTGGCAGACGTGGACCACGGGCAGCCCCGCGACCAGGTCGCGCACGACGTGGGCCATCTCCAGGTAGTCGACCTGCACCGAGTCGTAATCCTCGCTGCGCAGCAGGCGGGCGACGCGCTCGCGCATCAGCAGGCCGGAGTAGTCCTGCCAGAGGCGAGCCGGGATCTGCCAGTGCAGATCCGGGTCGCGCGGCCGTGGCTCGAGCGGCATGGTCTCGAGCTTTGCGACGTGCGGCCGCAGTGCCGCGAGCGCCTGGTCGTCGTCCTCACGTTCGAGGAAGGCGAAGACGGTCACGTGGTGCGTGCGGCCGAGCGCGCGCACCAGCTCGAACTGTGCCCACGAGCCGTCGGTGGCGAGCCGCGGCAGCCGGGCCAGCAGCATCAGCAACCGCAGCGGCCGGTCAGGCGGGGGTGGTTGCGCGGTCGCGCGCGTGAAGTGCCAGCGCTGCGTGGCGATGCGCAAGGCCGTGCGGTCGCTGCGTACCCAGTGGCGTGGACCGCGCCAGCGCGCGGCGAGCACCCGGGGCAGGCGGACGAGCGTCATCCAGGCCGCGGCCGCCTCTTCGAGCACCGCCCGCGGCAGGGCGACGTCATGACGCCGCAAGGCATGCCGCAGCGCATGCACCGGCAGCAGCAAGGTCGTGGCCAGCGTCGTGGCCGGCGCGTTGAAGTTGCGCCACGCGAAGAGATAGCCGTTGCGCCGGCGGATCCGTTCGACCCAGAGTTGCGACAAGCGCCTGCCGCTCGTGCCCCGGTGCTCGTGCCACACCTTGCTCGCCGGCGCGAACAGGACCTTCCAGCCACGGCGCCAGGCCTCGAACGAGAGTCCGGCGTCCTCGAAGTAGAACGGATCGTAGAGCGCGTCGAAGCCGCCGAGGGCGCGCAGCTTGGCGCGGTCGAACGCCGACGAGCCGCCGCCGGCCCACAGGGTCGGCAGGGTGCCGCCGCAATCCGCATCCACGGGTTCGTGCGCGAGCTTGACCAGGCCGTGGTGCAGGCGCCCGGTCGTCAGGCCGGTCTCTTCGCGCCGCTTGGTCGGGTCGCGAAAGAACACCTGGGCACTGACCGCGAACACCTGCGGATCCGCGAACGGCGCGAGCAACGGCGGCAGGAAGCCTTCGTCGACGACCATGTCGTTGTTCAGGAGCACGACGAGCTCGTGCGTGGCCGCCGACCAGGCCTGGTTGTATCCACGCACGAACATCAGGTTCGTCGCGTGCCGGACGATCCGGACTTCCGGAAACTCGCGCTGCACGAAGGCCACCGAGTCGTCCTCGCTGCCGTTGTCGATCACGACGACTTCGTGCTCGCCGCCGGCGAGACG
>CAZSKV010000721.1:0-12399 GCA_964607495.1 uncultured candidatus Brocadiaceae bacterium | reverse complement strand
GGGCTCGACACGCTGATCCGTGACGCCTACGTGGCTTTCACGACCCCAGAACCGAGCGGCCCGCAGTTGCCGAATGGCTCGCTGGTCCCGGGTCACGAACGCCCGAGCTGGGACGACGACGAGGGGGTGCTCGCGCCGCTGCAGCGCGGGGACCTGCAGATGACGCTCCTGGTCGCGGAGAACCACGCCTTGCAGCCCGGAGCGCGGGTCATGCTGCGGGGTGTGCCGGTCGGGGACGTACGGCGCATCGAACTGGCCGAGGACGGCTCGCACGTCCGGCTCGGACTGCGGATCGACCGCGGGTTCCGCTCCACCGTGACCGACAAGAGCCGGTTCTGGATCGCGCGGCCGCGTCTCTCGGGGGCCCTGCTCTCGGGCATCGACGTGCAGGACGTCGGGGCCCTGCTCGGCACCTACATCGCCTACTACACCGAGCCGGGCCAGGGCCTGCCGGTCGCCGACGGCTTCGCGTGCGCGGCTGCCCCGGAGCGCCCGGAGTTCAAGCTCGCCGACGTCCCGGGCAAGGCGGTGGCCGCGCTCTTCGATGCCCGGAAGGCCGCGTCCGCGTCCCGCCCGAGCGAGGACCTGCGCGTGGTGCGCATCGCCTACTCCGCGGTCGGCACCAACTGGTGGAGCCCCGACGACCCGGTGCAGCGCAGCGGGACCGGAGTGCTCTACGAGGACAAGACCGGCCGTCTGGTCGTGCTGACCGCGCGCAGCGCCTGTGACGCCGCCTGGTGCCTGCGCGACGTGTTCGGCATGCGGCCGAACTTCCGCAACGAGGAGTTCCGCGTCGTGCTCGCCGACGGCCAGGTGCTGCGCGCCGGGCGTGGCTGGGTCGCGCCCGACGAACTGGACCTCGCGCTGCTGCTCGTCGAGGACGCGCCGGCCGGCACCGCGGCTTCGCCGCCGGCGCTGCTGGCCTTCGCCGCCGTGGTTCCGGCCGCCGGCGCGAAGACGCTGCTGGCGCGCGAGGGGGGCACGAGCGAACAGGAGCTCGATCCCAAGGCGCTGCCGCGGCTGGACACGATGCGCGGGGCGCTGGTCGTGCACGAGCGGCGGGCGATCGGGCTCCTGGCCCAGACCGCGCCGCGGGACGAGACGCCCAAGCTCGTGCTCTTCGCGAGCGTGCCGGAGCTCCTGCGGCCGCGACCCTGAGCGCGATGCCTCCGGCCCTCGAGTTCGTCGACTTCCACCTCGCTCTGCGGACGCCGGGGCGGGAGCGGATGCTCTTCGAAGGTGCCTCGCTGCAGGTCCCGGCCGGCAGGCTCTACCTGCTCGCCGGCGAGAGCGGTTCCGGGAAGTCGACGCTGCTGCGTCTCTGCACCGGTCTGATCGAGCCGGACGAACCGGCGCCGCGCACCCGCGGCGCGCTCTACGTCCTCGGCGAAGACGTGACGCACGGCGTGCCGGCGGCGCTGCGCGGCCGCGTGACCGCGGTCCTGCAGGAGGAGGGCCTGCTCGACGAACTCTCGCCGCGGGAGAACGTGATCCTCGCGCTGCGCGCCGCCGGGCGCAGCCGCAGGCTGGCTCTCGGCCTGCTGTCGCAGGCAGGGCTCGAGCATCCACCCGAACAGGTCAGTGCGCTCTCGGGCGGCATGCGCAAGCGCGTGGCGATCGCGCGTGCGCTCGCGGCCGAGCCCGAGCTGATCATCTTCAACGAACCGACCGCCGGACTCGATCCGCGTTCGGCCCGGCAGATCGCCGAGCTGCTGCTGCAGATGCAGCGTGATGCCCAGGATCGGCGCACGACGATCGTGATCACGCACGATCTCGACGCCTTCGCCGGTCTGTGCGACGGCGTGCTGCAGATCGAAGGCGAGAAGCTGCAGCTGCTGCCGGCCGCCGCGGCCGCCGCTCCGCTGAGCGACCGGCGCGGTGGCGAGCGCTTCGTCGACGGCGGCGACGACGAGGCGATCCACGGACTCAAGAAGCTGCTGCTCGGGACAGCGGGGTGGACCCAGACCTGCTGCGAGGCCGTGCTGCGCCTGCCGCCGGTGTTCCCCGGCCTCGCGCTGCGCGAGGCCGTGCGCTTCTCGATCGGACCGTTGCCGTTCGTGTTGCTGGCGGCGGCAGCGGTCGGCGGCCTCGCGACCTTCTTCGCGCTGCGCAACACGCCGCTCGAAGGCGCGCTCACCGCGCAGGTGTTGACCGGCGTCGGCAAGGTCGCGACCTCGGTGCTCGTGCCGTTGCTGGCCGCGGTGTTCTTCGCCGCTCGCATGGGCGCAGGGGCCGCGGCCAGGATCGGCACGATGCGCCGGACCAACCAGACCCATGCCCTGACGCTGCTCGGCGTCCGCCCTGCCGACTACCTGCTGACGCCGCTGGTCTGGGCGATGGCACTGGCCATGCCGGTCGTCGTGCTGGCGTCGGTCGTGGTGGCTGCGCTCTGCTCGCTGGTCGCCGCGCGCGCCGTGGCCGGCACGACCGCGATCGGCTGGGCCGAAGCATTCTTCCGGACCGTCGAACGCGCGGACCTGCGCTTCGTCGTCGGCAAGTCGATCCTGTCGGGAGCCGTGGTCGCGGTCCTGACCTACCACCTGGCGATGATCCCCAAGCGCTCGGGGCGTGATGTCGGGGACGCCGTCAACTCTGCGATCGTGTCGGGGCTTTGTGCCGTGCTGCTGGTTCACGCCGCGCTGACGCTGGTCCAGTTCGCCTGAAAAAAAGCCTGGAACCACTTCGTGCCAGCGCCGGATCCTGCCGATAGGACCGGTGTGAAGGGCCTAGAGAAGCTCACTTCGATTCGCCTGGCAGAGGTGCTCTCGCAGAAGGGTGTCGTCCCGACCGAGAAGATCACCGACGCGCTCTACACGCAGGACAAGCACGGGGAGCCGTTCGTCGAGGTGCTCGTGACCGCGGGTCACATCACCGAGTGGGATCTCGCGAAGATGGTCGTCGAGAACTTCCAACTGCCGTTCGTGATGGCGAGCAGCTACGACATCCAGAAGGAGGTCAAGGAAAAGCTGCACGAGGACCTGATCTTCCAGCACCAGATCGTGCCGCTCGATCTGTACGGCAACCTGCTGACCATCGCGATGCCGATCCTCACGCCGTACGACACGATCGAGAAGATCCAGCGCAAGCACGACGTCGAGATCTTCCCGTACGTCGGCCTGATCACCGAGAACAAGAAGGTGATCGGCGAACAGTGGGCGGCCTACAAGGAGTGGCAGAAGAAGCAGGAAGAGGTCCGGGAGCGCGCCCGCGAGAAGAAGGCCGCGGCTGCGGCGCAGGGTGGCGGCGCAGCGGGTGGTGGCGGCTGGGCGAACATCTTCGATTCGGCGGATGCCGCCGTGCGGCAGGCGAAGCAGAAGAAGTGACGCGCCTCAGCTGCGCGGCGGCGTCTCGAACAGGCTTGGCGCGGGCGGACTGACGATCGTCGCATCGGGTCCAGGGGAGACACGGCTCTCGTCGGTCAGGCCTTCGAACACGTCGCGCGTCTCGTGCGCGAGCGTCTGCTCGACCTGGTGGGTCGCATCGTAGACGGCGTCCTGCAGGATGCGTTGCGGTGTGCGCACGGCCTGCTTGAGGTCCGCGGCCGCGCTGGTCAGTTCGCGGAAGTCCTTGTCGTGGTCGAGCTGGTCCTTGAACTTCTGCAGCCCGCGCTTGAACTCGGCGATCGTGCGGCCGGCATCCTTCAGCACCTGCGGCAGGCGCTTGCCGAAGAGCAGGAGCCCGATCACGAGCAGGACGAGCCACTCGCCGGTGCTCGGCAGGAACGCCAGGTAGCCTAGGGCCAGGGCCATGGCGGGCGATGATCCGGCAGGAGCGCGCAGGGTGTCAACCTGCGCTTCGGATCGCTACCTTTTCTCGCCCTCCATGAGCGACAAGCCGATCTTTGCACTGGAACGCGTGACCAAGAAGCACGGCCGCAAGACCGTCCTGAACGACGTCTCGCTGGTCTTTCTCGAGGGTGCCAAGATCGGCGTGATCGGCGTCAACGGCGCCGGCAAGTCGACGTTGCTGCGCATCATGGCCGGCCAGGACAAGGAGTTCGACGGCGTCGCCCGCCCGGCCGACAACATCACGGTCGGCTATGTGCCGCAGGAACCCAAGCTCGTCGAGACGATGACCGTGCGCGAGAACGTCGAGCTCGCGGTCAAGCCGATCCGCGACCTGCTGACGCGCTACGAAGAGCTCAATCTCAAGCTCGGCGAGGATCTGTCGGACGCCGAGATGAAGCGCGTGACCGCCGAACTCGATCGCGTGCAGAACGAGATCGACGCCAAGGACGCCTGGAGCATCGACGTGCACGTCGAGACGGCGATGACGAACCTGCACCTGCCGCCGCGTGACGTGAACGTCCGCGAGCTCTCGGGCGGCGAGCGCCGCCGCGTCGCGCTGTGCAAGACGCTGCTCGAGCACCCGGACATCCTGCTGCTCGACGAGCCGACGAACCACCTCGACGTCGAGACCGTCGCCTGGCTCGAGGAGACGCTCGCGACGTACAAGGGCACGGTCGTCGTCGTGACGCACGACCGGTTCTTCCTCGACCGCGTGGTCGGCTGGATGCTCGAAGTGTTCGCCGGACGCCTGCATCCCTACAAGGGCAACTACTCCGAGTATCTCGAGGCGCGGGCCAAGCGCATGGAGCTGCAGGAGAAGCAGGAGCAGGCGCGCGCGAAGTTCCTCGAGCGCGAGCTCGAGTGGATCCGGATGAACCCCAAGGCGCGCTCGACCAAGAACAAGGCCCGCGTCAACAACTACAGCAAGATGCTCGAGGAGGAGCAGCTCGCCCAGGACAGCGAGATCGACCTGCACATCCCGCCAGGGCCACGCCTCGGCGATCTCGTCGTCAAGTTCCTGCGAGTCAACTTCTCCTACGGCGATCACCAGGTGCTCAAGGACGTTACCTTCGACCTGGCGCCGGGCGACATCCTCGGCGTGGTCGGTCCCAACGGCACCGGCAAGACCACGCTGCTCAAGCTGATCATCGGCAGCCTGAAGCCGGACTCCGGCACGGTCACGGTCGGCCCGAGCGTGCAGCTGTGCTACATCGACCAGGAACGCGAAAACCTCGATCCCGACAAGACCGTCTGGCAGGAGATCACCGACGGGCTCGAGGAGCTCGAGTTCGCCAAGCGCAAGATCAACTCGCGTTCCTACGTGGCGAAGTTCAACTTCACCGGCCAGGACCAGCAGCAGCTCGTCGGCTCGCTCTCCGGCGGCCAGCGCAATCGCGTGCAGCTCGCGAAGATGCTACGCCGCGGCGGCAACCTCGTGCTGCTCGACGAACCGACCAACGACCTCGACCTCGACACCTTGCGCGTGCTCGAGGAGGCGATCCAGCACTTCCCCGGCTGCATGGTCGTGGTCTCGCACGACCGCTACTTCCTGGACCGCATCTGCTCCCGGATCATCGACCTGGGCCACTACGAGCCGGGCAAGTACCTCGACAACCTCTGAAAAGTACCGCGTACTCTTCTACCAGGATAGTTGCCCGGGCTGGCCGAAAGACACGCCGCGGCGCGGACGTTTCCAACGGATGCGTCCGTTCCTCCTGCTCCCACTGCTGCTCGCAGCTTCCCTCGGCGCCCAGACCCTGGTCCGCGACATCCGCACAGGGCCACCGACGGCAAGCTCGTCACAGCCCAGGCTCGGAGTCCCGCTCGGCGCGCATCTCTACTTCACCGCCGACGACCAGGCGCATGGCATGGAGCTCTGGCGCACCGATGGCACGACCCAGGGCACGACGCTCTTCCTCGACCTCGAACCCGGCACCGCGTCGGCGAACGCCCACCCGCTCGGCGCCGATGCCGGGCTGCTCTACTTCCAGACCTGGACCGAGCGCGACGGTCTCGCGTTGTGGCGGACCGACGGCACGCCGGCCGGGTCGTTCGGGTTCAAGATCTACCCGCCGCAGACCAAGGCCGAGGTCGTGTGGTTCTTCGCCCGCGGCGACAAGACGGTCTTCGCCGTGCGCGAGTCGACCTACTCGCTCGGCATCTACGTGACCGACGGCACGGTCGCCGGCACCAGCCAGCTGCGATTCTTCGCCTCGATCACATCCCCGTCCACGGCCGCGCTCTTCGGCAATCGCGTGTTCTTCAGCGCGCCGGGGACGTCCGGGACGTCGCTCTTCGCGACCGATGCGACCGTGGCCGGCACCGTCCTCGTGCGCGACCTCGCGATGACGAATCTGACGCAGGCGAAGGTCCACTCCGGCGCGCTCTACTTCGCGGCGAGTGACGGCGCCACCGGCGAGGAGCTGTGGCGCAGCGATGGCACGAGCGCGGGGACGGCCCTCGTCGCCGACATCCGGACCGGCAGCGCGAGCAGCAGTCCCGGAGAGTTCGCGCTGCTCCCCGGCGGCCTCGTGTTCGCGGCGACGACCGGGGCCGCGGGACGCGAGCCCTGGCGCAGCGACGGCACGGTGGCCGGCACGCAGCTCTTGCTCGACCTGCGGCCCGGCACAGCGTCGAGCAGTCCGGTGCAGTCCATGGCGGCGCTCGGGGCCGTGTACTTCGTCGCCCATGATGGCGTGCACGGCGCCGAGCCGTGGCGCACAGACGGCACGGCGAGCGGCACGGGACTCGTGCGCGACGTGAATCCCGGCGCCGCGAGCGGCGCGATCGGCGCATTCGCCCTGGCTTTCGGGCAGCTCATGTTCAGCGCGGACGACGGCGTGCACGGCAGCGAACTCTGGCGCAGCGACGGCACCCAGAACGGCACCCAGCTCGTCGTCGACATCGAGCCGGGGACTGCGAATTCGTATCCCTCAGACCTGTCCTGGTTCGGCGGAGCCCTGTGGTTCTCCGCGGAGCGATCCCAGGAAGGCCGCGAACTCTGGCGCAGCGACGGCACCGCGGCCGGCACCCGGCTGCACGCGGATATCGCGCCGCAGGTCCAGGCGGCTTCGCATCCAGGCAGCTTCGCCGCTCTCGGCGACCGGATCCTGTTCAGTGCCGACGATGGGGTGCACGGTCGCGAGCTCTGGATCAGCGACGGTACCCATGCGGGCACACGCCTGTTGGCGGATCTCGAAACCGGCGCGGCCGGCGCGGATCCATACGGGTTCTGCGCGTGGGGCGGCGGCATGGTCTTCGCGGCGCGAAGTCAGCTCTACTGCACCGACGGCAGCACGACGCAGGTCTATCCGCACTTCGTGGGCACCCTGCTCGGCGCGCCGGCCGTTGCCGGTGGGCTCCTGTATTGGGTGGTCAGTGCCCCGGATGTCTACCGGCTGTGGCGGAGTGACGGCACTGCTGCGGGCACGATCGTCGTGCACACGACGCGCTATCCGGCGAACCTCCATGGGCCTCAGCATTCGTTGACCGACGTGGGTGGGCGCCTCTTCTTCGGCGTCGCCAACCAGACGCTGGCCAGTCCGGAGCTCTGGGTCACGGATGGAACGGTGGCGGGGACCACCCTGGTGCGCACCTTCTCTGCTGCGGCACCTCCCTACCCTGCGCTCTTTGCATTCACGGCGGCCGGCGACCGGCTGCTCTTCGGTGCGCTCGACTCCGGCCGCGAGGGCTTCTGGGTCTCCGACGGGACCGCGGCGGGCACGCGCGAACTCACATCGGCGACCACCGGCGGGCCGATCGACTGGAGCCAAGGCAACATCCTCGGCCTGGGGCCCGACGCGCTCTTCGGCACGATCCCTGGCAACGACAAGAGCGCGCTCTGGAAGTGCAACCTCGCGGCCGGGACGGCGCAGCTGGTGCGCGAGTTCGTGAAGCCCCTGAACCAGATCAGCGCCCCGCGCCGGATGGTGAAGTTCGGCGCGACCGTGCTCTTCGAGGTCGCCGATGCCGGACTCGGGGTCGAGCTCTGGGCGACGGACGGCACGACGGCGGGCACTCATCTCGTGAAGGACCTGAATCAGGGACGCTGCGACGGCCTGCGCGGTGGTTCCGCGTGGCTCGCGAGCAATCCGCGCGCGCTGTTCGCGGCCGAGGATGGCTCAGCCGGGATCGAGCCATGGGTGACCGACGGCACGGCGGCCGGCACCCTGCGCGTCGCCGATCTGCGGCCGGGTGCGGGTTCCTCGCTGCCCGAGGGGTTCGTGCGCGCCGGCACGCAGGTGTTCTTCGCGGCCGACGATGGCACGTGCGGCAGCGAGCTCTTCGTGCTGCACCTGCGCGACCTCGGCGGCGCGTGGGTCGAGACCTTCGGTTCGCCTTGTGGCGCGGTCATGCACCACATCGGCGTGCCTGTGCTCGGGAGCCAGAGTCTGTGGGCGGGCATCGACGGGGCACCGGCGAGCGCCGCGATGGCGTGGGTGTTTGCGGCCGCGCGCGTCGATCAGCCGCTGCTCGGGTGCACGCTGCATGTCGCGGGTGCGCTGGTGCCGGTGGGGGCGGTGACGGATGCGGCGGGCAGGGCGGTGTTGCAGCTGCCGGTGCCGAATGACGTGCGGCTGTTGGGGGCGGAGTTCTACGTGCAGGCGGGGGTGGTCGGGGCGCCGCTGGCGCTGAGCGACGGGCTGCGCGTGCTAGTCGGGAACTGATCCCCGTAACATTGTCACCGGTACTAATTGATCAACTTGAACACCACGGTCATCGCGCCGGCAGTCACGGAGAGCACGCCATCCTCGAGCTTGCCGCGGACGATGAGGGGCTCGCCGCCGCTCGGCTTCGGTTGCTTGAACGTGATCGCCGTGCCACTCAGCTCATAGGTGCCCTCGCCTGCGCCCTGGCTGCCGTCGCCGGGTCCGCCGAGTTCGCCGCGGAAGGTCTTGTCGGTCCGCAGCACGAACTGCGCCTTGCGCTGCTTGAGGATCGTCCCCATCACGCGTGCCGGGTCCGTGGTCTTGCCGGCTTCGCCCTGGCGCAGCGGCGCGAGCGTCGCTTCGAGATCGAGCGCGTAGGTGCCCGCGGCGGCCGAGTAGGGGTCCGCACAGGCGACGACGAGCAAGGCGAGCACCAGCGGCCCACGGAGGGAACCAGTCATCACCCCAGCATAGTCTGCGACCACTACCACTCGCTCGCCCCGCCGCCGCCGTAGAGCCGGCTGCCGGCGAGCAGCCGCGACTCGCGCTGCTTGACCAGGCCGCCGAGCGTGGGCTCGAAGTTGATCGAGAGGCTGGTCTCCTCGCCGATCGTGTCGTAGCCGAGCCGGAGCACGATCCTCCAGTCGTGGTCGACGCGCACGAGGTCGGCGACGTAGCTCGAGACCTGGTGCTGGTCGAAGTCGTAGATCGAGCCGCCTCCGGCCAGCCAGCGGCCGAAGAAGCGCGTGCTCGCGCCATAGTGCAGCTCGCCGTGGCTCGTCTCGTCGGTGCGGTACTCGGCGCGCCAGTCGATACCGATCACCGGGCCGAAGGAGACGCCGTAGTTCGCAGTCCGATACTTGCGCCGATTCCAGTCGTACTCGCCCTCGACGAGGAACTCCGGCCGCGGCAGCAACGCCCACTCGAAGTCGGTCCGGATCAGCAGTTCGTACTCGAAGAGCCCGAGATGGTCGGGCTCGTTCGGCAGCACCGTCTGCGCGAGGTCGAGCCACAGGAAGTCGTGCGCCTCGGTCAGGGTCTGTTTCGTGCGCGGGTCGCTGAGTTTCCGCATCTTCTGGAAGCGGTTCAGGATGTCGAAGCGGATCTCGTTGGTCTCGTCGAGCGAGTCGGTCGTGTCGAACTGGCGATAATCGACCGGATTGCCGTCGACGCGCCAGCGATCGACCCAGGTGATCGTCGGCGAGATCACGTGCCGGATCGCCTTGCGCTCGCCATCGGCGTCGAGCCAGCTCCAGGTCCGCATGAATCGCGTGCCGGCCTGCACGCCGGCCTCGAACGCGAGCCGCGTGTCGGTCTCCTGCACGTTCGTCTCGTCGTAATACGTCGCGCGTGCGCCGGCGAACGGACGCAGCCCGACCGGTCCCCACGCGAAGGGCGTCGCCAGCTGGAACTCCTGGTCGACACGGAACGTGTCGTCGTCGGACTGCGTGGGATTGGTCGCATCCCAGTCGGTGCGCAGGAAGCCGGCGCTCGTCGACGAGGTCAGGAGCAGCGGCGTCCCGGTCGGCAGTTCGCCCAGGGGCTGCGAGAACAGGTCGTAGGTCGCGAGCGGGAGTTCCTCGCGGAACCCTGGAGCGAGCGCCTTCGCGTCGGTGTAGCTCCAGCCGTCGAGGTTGAAGCGCGCCTTGGTCGTGAACAGCCGGTTGTCCGCGGCACTGCGCAGGTAGACGCTCGACTCCGGTGGTTCGTCCTCGTAGTAGCGGCGCTCGAAGAACTCGGAGAACACCGCCGGATCGCTGGCCTGGTGCAGCTTGAGATCGAGATCCGTCGTCGGGCTCAGATGGAAGCGGTTCTCGGAACGCACGAGATCGCGCTGGCTGGTGGTGACCGGCCGTCCGTCGTAGTAGTTGCGGATCGAACGGATGTTCTCCCCCGAGTCGTCGAGCACGAACCCGTCGGTCCTGCCGCGATACAGACCCTCGGCGCGGTACTCGACGGTGCCTTTGACCGGATAGCCGCGCTTCTCGATCCAGCCGACGCCGAGTTCCCAGTCACCGCGGAACTCCGAGGCGTCGCGGCCGGTGATCGCCTGGTGCAGCGAGCCGCCGAGCCGGTTCCAGGTCGTGCCGAAGATCAGGCCGGCCTGCATGCCCTCCTTGCTCGAGTAGCCGGCCGACGCGCCCTTGATCGGGATCTCGCTCTGCTCCCCGGTGAAGAACGAGTAGCTCGGCAACGGGAGCAGCCGGACCCCCGAGAACGCGAGATGGTTGCCGCGCGTGCGGATCTCCAGCTGATCGCCGCACTCGAGGATCTCGGCCTCCCCCGAGAGCAGCTCGACATGCGGCTCGCCGGCGGTGCAGGTCGTGATCGACAGATCCCGGCCGAGTGTGCGCAGACCCTGGCGGACGAGGCGCGGGGCGCGCACGACGACGAGACGCTCGTTGCCGCGGTTGTCAGGCGACGCGAAGCGGAGTTCGACGTCCTCGAAGATCGCGCGGTCGTCGAGCAACGAGAAGTAGAGGCGTCTGCAGCGCGCGGTCTCGACCCCGTTCTGCACGACGATCACATTGCCCTCGAGATAGACCGATCGCAGCTGTTGCAGGAAGGGATCGAGGTCGACGCCCGAGACATGCGTGCGTCCGGCGGCCTGCGGCGGCCGGCCGCGCTGCACACTGCGCAGGAATCCGTCCAGGCGCGCGCGCAGCACCTTCTCGTCGAGCTCCCGCCGCGGCGCCGGCAACGGCACCGACCGGCGCGGTAGCGCGGCCTCGCGCTGACTCTCGCCGAGCAGCTGCGAGCGTCCATCGACATCCTGCACCAGCACGGCATGGTCGGCACGGATCTCGGTCGTGCCGGTCACGAAGCGGATGCCCGGCGTCACCAGCCAGACCACCGCGTCGCCCTCGATCTGCCACTGCGCATACTCGATCTTGACCACGGGCGCAGGCGCCTGCGGCCGGGACGTCGGGAGCTCCTGGGCAGCGACCAGCGCCGTGACCGCTTGCATCCCCACCCACATCGCGCCTGCTCTCAACGTTCGGCCCCGCTCAGGTTGCCGTGCCAGACCCGACCCTCGCCGGTCAGGTAGTTGGCCTGGAGATGCGAACCCGTCAGCACGAAGCCGCCGGCGAACACCACGCGCGCCGGCACGGCGTCGCCGCGCAATTGGCACCACCCGGTGTCCGGCGTCAGCACGACCTCTTCGCCGCGGGCCTGCAAGCGCGGCGAGTGCATCTGCACGGCGCCGCGCGCGATCAGCTTCTTGACGTCGCCACTGCGTTCGTCACGGTCGAGGGTCATGCTCCGGGCGACCATCTGGAAGCCGTTCGGATCCGGCTCGTCGTCGGGCAGGAGCGAGCGGACGAGGACCGCCGCCGGGAACACGATCTGCACCTCGTCGATCGCGACTGGAGCCGCGCTCCGGATCTCGAGCCGCGTGCCGACCTGGCCGCCGGGCATCGCGGCCCCGCGCACGAGGAAGCGCGGCAGATCCTCGCCTTCGGGCTCGAGCACCGCGCGAGTCTGGTCGCCGACCTTGCGGAAGCGGATGCGTGGCGCCTGTCCGAGGTTCGTGCGGCCGCTCTTGTCCTTGGCGACGACGATCGCCGGGCTGCCGAGCAGCAGACCTTCGGGCGCGGCGACGCGCAACCAGAGCCGCGAGCCATGGCCGGTCGCGTCCTCCTGCCCCTGCTTGCCCTTCTGGCTGAAGCGCACGTCGTCCCGCGCGTCGAGCCAGGGCGTGAGCAGGCCGCGCGCGAACAGGGCCCGGGCCGCGCGCGGCAGCGCGCCGCCGTGCCACGCGGCCTGCTGCATCGAGACGACGAAGGGCACCATCTCGATCTGCCGCGCGCGCAGGTCGACCGGCTCGACCGCACGCTCTTCCACGCGCTCGACGAAGAGCTGCGCGCCACCCTGGGCGAACAGGCCCGTGGCCCGTTCGGAGTAGCGCGTGACCCGCACCAGCCTGCCGGAGAGCCTGCCGCCACCGTCGCGCACGACCG
>CAZSKV010000720.1:0-2260 GCA_964607495.1 uncultured candidatus Brocadiaceae bacterium | reverse complement strand
GTGCCGTCGGTCTTCCACAGCTCGACGCCGTAGAGGGCGGTCATCGGGCAGAAGTAGAGCGTCGAGCCGCACGCGGTCAGGCGTCCGCCGCCGGCGAGGGAGTGGACGCTGCCCGGGTTGACGTCGGCGACCAACGAAGTGCCGGCGGCGGTGCCGTCGGTCTTCCACAGCTCGTAACCGTTCGTGCCATCGTTGGCGGCGAAGTAGAGCTTGCCGGCGAAGGGCGTGAAATCGAAGGGATCGGAGTTGCCGGTGCCGGGATTGATGTCGATCACCATCGCCGTGCCGGCGGCGGTGCCGTCGGTCCTGATCAGCTCGTAGCCGTTGACCGTGTTGCCGGTGTTGGCGCTGTAGTAGACGGCGCCGTTCCATGCCGTCAGGTAGTTCGGGCTGCAGCCACTGGCGCCCGGGATGAAGTCGATGACCATCGCGGTGCCCGCGGCCGTGCCGTCACTGGCCCAGATCTCGCGTCCACCGACCGGGCTGGTCGCGGCGAAGATCACCTTCGAACCGAGCGCCGTCAGGTAGTTCGGCGAGGCCGAAGAGGAACCTGGCGCGATGTCCAGCACGAGCTTCGTGCCGGCAGTCGTGCCGTCGGTCACCCAGAGCTCCGAGCCGTTGACGCCGTCGCTGGCGACGAAGAAGAGCTGGTTGCCGACGCTCGTGAACACGTAGGGGAACGACGAGCCCGAACCCGCGAGGATGTCCTTGACCATCACGGTGCCGGCGGCCGTGCCGTCCGACTTCCAGAGCTCGGAACCGTTCACGCCGTCGGTGGCATAGAAGTAGACCCAGCCGTTGTGCAGGCTCAGGTAGGTCGGCGAGGAGCCGGCCGAGCCGGGGTTGATGTCCTTGACCAGCCAGGTGCCAGCGGGGGTTCCATCGCTGCGCCAGAGCTCGATGCCGTTGACGCCGTCGTTGGCCGAGAAGATCGACACGCCCTCGCGGTTGACGATGTACTGCGGGTTGGAAGCGTTGGTCGTGGCGGTCGGCGGATTGACGTCCTTCAGGATGCTGGTGCCGGCGGCAGTGCCGTTGGTGACCCAGGGCTCCGAGCCGCGGACGCCGTCGTCGGCGCGGAAGATCACCTGTGCGCCCACCGTGGTGAAGAGGTCCGGCGCGGCGTTGGCCGAGCCCGGGCGGATGTCGAGCAGCATCACGGTGCCGGCGGCGGTCCCGTCGCTCTTCCAGAGCTCGGTGCCGTTCACGCCGTCCTGGGCCTGGAAGACCGCAACCGAGCCGAGCACGGCGAAGGTCGCGTTCGAGAAGCCGCTCACGCTGCCAGGGTTCAGGTCCTTGACCAGCGTCGTGTTGATGCCGTCCGTCTTCCAGAGCTCGAGCCCGTTCACGCCGTTGTTGGCGGCGAAGAGCATCTGCGCGCCGACGACCGCGAAGTTGCTCGTCGAGGTGCTCGGACCGCTCGCGTTGCCCGGGTTGATGTCGGCGACGATGCCGGTGCCGGCCGTCGTGCCGTCGGTCTTGAACAGCTCGGTGCCCGTGACGGCGGTGCTCGCCGTGAACGTGGCGAAGCCATTGAGCGCGCGGAAGTTCGTCGGGGACGAGCTGCCGGTGCCGGTCTCGATGTCGGCAAGTAGGGCCGTGCCGGCGGTGGTGCCGTCCGTGCTCCAGAGCTCGTTGCCCGAGAGGCCGTCGTTCGCGCGGAACAGGACCTTCGCGCCGTGGGCATAGCATCCCGTCGGCGAGCTGCTCGCCGTCGCGGTCGTGGTGTTGATGTCCTTCAGCATCACCGTGCCGGCGGTCGTGCCGTCGCTGATCCAGAGCTCCTGGCCGCTCAGGCCGTCGGTCGCCGAGAAGATCAGCTTGCCAGCGAGGTTCGCGAAGCTGTGCGCCGTGCCACCCGCAGTCGGGGTCGTGGTGTTGATGTCCTTGACCATCATCGTGCCAGCCGGCGTGCCGTCGGTCTTCCACAGCTCCGTGCCATTCACGCCGTTGTTGGCGTTGAAGAAGACCGTCGATCCGACGGTGGTCACCCAGGTCGGGTTCGAACCCGCCGGCCCCGCATTGATGTCGAGGATCTGCGTCGTGCCGCTGGCCGAGCCGTCGGTGCGCCACAGCTCGATGCCGCTCGTTCCGTCCGACGCGGA
Organism: uncultured candidatus Brocadiaceae bacterium; assembly: GCA_964607495.1. Classification (GTDB taxonomy): domain Bacteria; phylum Planctomycetota; class UBA1135; order UBA1135; family UBA2386; genus CAZSKV01. Next base: position 155 of record CAZSKV010000720.1, on the reverse strand, counting down.
GAAGATCACGTAGGCGCCGAGGCTCGCGAAGTTGGAGGGGTTCGAACCGCCGCTCGGCAGCGGATTGATGTCCTTCACCATGTAGGTGCCAGCCGCCGTCCCGTCCGTGCGCCACAGCTCGTAGCCGTTGGTGCCGTCGTTGACCGAGAAGAAGC
>CAZSKV010000719.1:0-5958 GCA_964607495.1 uncultured candidatus Brocadiaceae bacterium | reverse complement strand
AAGCACGCGACTCCCGGTCCAGGGTCCGGAACCTAGCGCTGCCATGACGCACGATGCCCCAGGCATGACCATGGCCAGTCTCGTCCATTCGATGCGCGGCACCACATCCAAAGAACCTCAACTCCTCTCGATCGGCGGCCTGGCGGAAGCCACCGGAGTTCCTTCGGAGACGATCCGGATCTGGGAACGCCGCTACGGCCAGCCTCAGCCCATCCGACTTCCGTCCGGCCACAGGCGCTACGACGAATCCCATGTGCGCTGGCTGCGGCGCATGGCAGAGGGCGTGGCCCAGGGGCTGCGGCCGGGCCGGCTCGTGGCGATGACCGATGCCGAGATCGACCGTCTGATCGATCCGATCCCGGAAGCGACCAAGGAGGATCCAGAGCTGGCGACCCTGATGGGGCTGCTGCGGGAGTACCGTGGCACCGAGTTCAACTCGGCGATGCTCGCCTCCTGGCGCCGCATGGGGCCGACGCTGTTCCTGACCCAGAGGATCGCCCCGCTCGTGCACAAGGTGGGAAGGGCCTGGGCTGATGGCTCGCTGCCGGTCCGCGCCGAGCACTTCCTGTCGCAGAAGCTCGAGGATCTGCTGCGCTCGCTCCGCCTGTCGCTGAACCCCGACGAACGCAATCCCAAGCTGGTCCTGGCCACCCTCTCGGGCGAGGAGCACGACCTGGGGCTGCAGATGGCGGCACTCGCGACCGCGGCCCACCGGGTGCCGACGTTGCTGCTGGGCACCAATCTGCCGGAGGCCGAACTGCTGGCGGCGGTGGCGGAGATCCGGCCCAAGGCGCTCTGCATCTCGGTCTCCCTGGCAACCGGTGGACTCGCGACCGACAAGCGCCTGCGGGAGCTGCGCCAGAAGATGCCGCCGTCCGTGTCACTCGTCGTCGGCGGCATGGGCACGCGCAGCATCCGGCGCAAGGCGCCAGGCATCGAGTACCTCGACGGGATCGAAGCCCTCGAGCGCTGGTTGCAGCACCTGGACAAGAGCTGAGCTGTCCGCAGGCCGCACTGGCCTATAGATGGGGCCCGCGATGGTCCCATCCCTCCGGATCACGTCCGCCAACGCAGCGCCGCGGCGCCCTTCGCGGGACTTCGTCCTCTACTGGATGACCGCATCGCGGCGGCGGGCACACAACTGGGCCCTCGCGCGCGCGGTCGCGCATGCGCGGGAACTCGCGCTGCCCCTGGTCGTGCTCGAGCCCTTGCGCTGCGACCACCTCTTTGCGAGCGCACGGTTGCATCGCTTCGTGCTCGACGGCATGCGCGCGAACCGCGCTGCCTTCGCCGATCGCAAGGCCCTCTACTGGCCCTACGTCGAGCCCGAGCCGGGCGCAGCCCGCGGGCTGCTCAAGGCGTTCGCCGCGCAGGCTGCGGTCGTCGTGACCGACGAGTACCCGTGCTACTTCCTGCCGGCGGCTGTAGCCGCCGCGGCCGCGCAGATCGACGTGCTGCTCGAGCTCGTGGACGGCAACGGCCTGCTGCCGCTGCGCGTCGCGGACCGCACCTTCGTGCGCGCGGTCGACTTCCGGCGGTTCCTGCAGAAGGCCTTGCCGCGGCATCTGGCCGCGGCTCCGCCGGCGGATCCGCTCGCGGGCAGGAGCCTGCCCCGGCTCGCGGGCCTGCCGCCGCAACTGGCAAGGCGCTGGCCGGCCGCGAGCGAAGCACTGCTCGCCGGCGACCTGGCGGAGCTGCCGATCGACCGGACGGTCGCCGCCGTGCCGGGGACACCCGGGGGCGCGGAGGCGGGCGGCCGCGTGCTGCGCAGGTTTCTCGAGCAGCGGCTCGGCCGCTATGCCGATGACCACAGCCACCCCGACCGCGAAGCCACGAGCGGTCTCTCGCCCTATCTGCATTTCGGCCACGTCGGTGTCCACGAGGTGTTCGCGGCGCTCGCACGCCACGAGCAATGGACCCCAGAGCGGCTCTCGGGCACGGCCACGGGCAAGCGTGATGGCTACTGGGGCATGAGCGCGGCAGCCGAGGCGTTCGTCGACCAGCTCGTGACCTGGCGCGAGCTCGGGTTCCACGTCTGCCATCGGATGCCGGACACCTACGACCGCTTCGAGTCGCTCCCGGAATGGGCGAAGCGCACGCTCGCGGAACATGCGACGGACCGCCGCGACCCCTGCTACGAACTCCCGACCTTCGCCGCGGCCGCCACGCACGACCCGTTGTGGAATGCCGCGCAACGCCAACTTCTGCGGGAGGGCACGATCCAGAACTACCTGCGGATGCTCTGGGGCAAGAAGATCCTCGAGTGGTCCAGGACGCCGCAGGAGGCCCTGGCGACGATGCTCGAACTCAACAACCGCTACGCACTCGACGGCCGGGACCCAAACTCGTACTCGGGCATCTTCTGGTGCCTGGGCCGCCACGACCGGCCCTGGGCACCCAAGCGGCCGATCTTCGGCATGGTGCGCTTCATGAGCTCCGCCAGCACGATGCGGAAGCTGCGCCTGCGCACGTATCTCGAGAGGTTCGGATGCGACGCATCCTCGTGACCGGGGCCACGGGTTTCGTGGGCTCGGAACTGCGGCGCACGCTCGCGGCTGCCGGCGACGAGGTGGTGCGCCTCACGCGCACGCCGGCTGGACCTTCGGATCTGGTCTGGAACCCCGCGACCGGATCGATCGATGCCGGCGCACTCGAGGACTTCGAAGCCGTCGTGCACCTCGCAGGCGAGAACATCGCGGGCGGGCGCTGGACCGCCGCCAGGAAGCAGCGCCTCGTGGCCAGCCGCGTGGCGGCCACGCGCCTGCTCGCCGAGACGCTGCTGGCCACGCGGCGTCCACCGCGCGTGTTCGTCGCCGCCTCGGCCACGGGCTGCTACGGCAACCGTGGTGACGAGGTCCTCGACGAGCTGAGCAGCCCCGGCACCGGATTCCTGGCCGAGCTCTGTCACGCCTGGGAAGCCGCGAGCGAGCCGCTGCGCACGCGCGGGGTCCGCGTCGTCCAGCTGCGGATCGGCCTCGTGCTCGGCGCCGGTGGCGGCGCCCTGCCGCGGATGCTGCTGCCGTTCCGCCTCGGACTCGGCGGCCGGCTCGGTGACGGCCACCAGTGGTGGAGCTGGATCGGGATCGACGACCTGGTCGCCGCGATCCTCTTCGTGCTGGACCACGCCACGCTCGAAGGGGCGATCAACGCGACCGCGCCGCGTCCCGTGACCAACCGCGAGTTCACCGCCTGTCTCGCCCGCGTGCTGCGGCGGCCGGCGATCCTGCCGGCGCCGGCGTGCGCTCTGCGCCTGCTCTTCGGCGAGATGGCCGATGCGCTGCTGCTCGCGAGCGCCAGAGTGCTGCCTCGCCGGCTGCAGGCCGGGGGGTTCGAATTCCTCCAACCCGATCTCGAAGCCGCGCTTCGCAGCGCGATACGGCGATGAACCGCGATCTGCACCATGTCCGCCAGCACTACGGCTTCGGCCAGCTCGACGAAGCCGGGGCCGGCGGCGACCCGTTCGCCCTCTTCGCGCGTTGGCTGGACGAGGCCGTGAGCGCGAAGCTCTACGAACCGACCGCGATGGCCCTCGCAACCACGACGCCCGACGGCAGCCCGTCGCTGCGCATGGTCCTGCTCAAGCACTTCTCGCGCGAGGGCTTCGTGTTCTACACCAACCTGGAGAGCCGCAAGGGCAAGGAGCTGCGCGCGAACAGCCGCGTGGCGCTCCTGTTCTGGTGGGACGCCCTCGAACGGCAGGTCCGGATCGAAGGCAAGGTCACGCCGGTGGCCACGGCCGAGGCCGATCGGTACTTCGCGGCCCGCCCGCGCGCGAGCCAGCTCGCGGCCGCGGCTTCGCCCCAGAGCCGCGTGGTGCTCGACCGCAAGGAGCTCGAGCAGCGCGTCGAGATCGTCGAGAGCCGCTTCCGGGAACGCGCGATCCCCCGCCCCGACAACTGGGGCGGCTGCCGCGTGGGCCCCGAGTCGTTCGAGTTCTGGCAGGGACGCGAGAGCCGGTTGCACGACCGGCTGCGCTTCACCTTGTGCGGCGTGGAGGCCTGGCAGCGCGAACGCCTCGCGCCGTGAGGCGGCGTCACTTGTACTCGAGCAGCCGCGGCGTCCTGCCCCGGGCCTGCAACCAGAGGAACTGCACCACGCCCAGCAGTTGCGGCCACTTGCCGGCCACGGTCTCCAGGGCGTAGAGGCGGGCATCCGCCGCGGACATGCCGCCGCGGCGCAGTGAGGCGGCGGTCCGCGCGATCTGGCCGAGGTAGACGACCGGCAGGCCGAGCAGCAGCCACGGCGACCAGAGGCATCCCGCCAGGACGGCGGCGGCCGGCAGGAGGCAGCCCCAGAACCAGATGCTGCGCAGCTTCTTGACCCGGTACCGTTCGGGGCTCCGCCCGTGGAGGCTGTGGCCGAGGGCGTAGGCCAGACCCGTGCGCTGGTTGCGCCGCCACCACTGCCGCACGCTGGTCATCGCCGCGTCGTGCGAGCCCATCGGCTCGGCGAGGGCGACGACCTTCCGGCCCTGCGCGCGCAGACGGAAGCAGAGTTCAGGTTCTTCACCGGCGACCAGGTCCTCCCGCAACCCGTTCGTCCGCAGGAAGTCAGCGGCCCGGATCAGGAAGATCCCACCGCAGCCGGTGATCTCGCCCGCGATCGTCTGCCACTCGATGTCGCAGATGCGGTTGAACAACGACGCCTCCGGATGGCGCTCGCGCAGCTGTCCGGTCACGATCGCGATCTCCGGGCTGGCGCGCAGGCACGTCAACGCGACGTCGAGCCAGCCCGGAGCGAGCTCACAGTCCCCATCGACGAAGTGGACGAACTCGAGCGCCGGGTCCGACGCCTGCAGGCGGGCGAACCCGGCGTTGCGCGCGCGCGCGGCCGAGTACGGGCGTTCGGCGCCCAGCTCGAGCACGTCGAAGCCGAGAGCGCGCGCCCGTTCCGCGCTGCGATCGCTCGAGCCCGAATCGACGTAGACGGTGCGCGCGCCCAGGCCGCGCACCGACGCGAGACAGCGCACGAGGCGCTCGCCTTCGTTGCGGCCGATGACGACGATGCCGGTGTGCGCCGAGGACGGGTCCACGAATGGCGGTCCGTGTTAAGGCCACGGAACGCACACCTCAAGAGCACAGTCGCGCTCGGCGCCGATCAGTAGTTCTTCGGGTTGGCGGTGAGCACCATGAAGATCTTGTTCGGCGTCGCAGTCGGGACCGGAGTCAGCAGGAAGGGCGGATCCTGCGTGCCGTTGAGCCGCGCCCACTGCACGGCCGCGTTGTTGAACGGCACCGAGATCGAGCCGGTGCCGATCGCCCAGGCGAGCCCGTCCACCGGCGAGCCGGTGAACGCGAGCGAGCCGTCGACGATCGTCTGCCCGGCCGTGGCGCCACCGTTCACGAAGTTCGTGACCGAGAGCTGCTTCGGCGTGCCGCCGGCGGCCGGCAGCAGGAACACGTCCTCGGAAGCGCCGGAGGTCTGCAGGCGCTGCGCCCACGCGACCCACTGGCCATCCGGGGAGATCGTCAGGTAGTTGATGCCCTTGACCGCCGTCAGCGCGCCCTGACCAGTGTTGGTGGTCAGTTGCACGGCCTGGCCGGCGTTCTCCATGTCGAACTTGAACACGTTGCAGTCGTTGTAGACCGTCGAAGTCGCCCCGGCGGCGACCTCGGCCACGAAGAACGCTTCGTTGCCGACCGGCGAGGTGCGGACCTGCCACTCGAGCGCCGGCCACGGGTTCGTGGTGTAGGAGAGGGCGGTCAGCGACGGGCCGCGGTAGAGCGCAGGCGCGGTGCCGCTCGAGAACTCGCTGCCGGTGATGTCCTTCAGGACCAGCGCCGCGGCGTTGATCGCGACCAGGTCGTTCTTGATCACCGCCGAGGTGCCGTTGCCGCGGATGAAGTACAGCCACTGGCGGTTGCGCGACCAGAAGTGGCCGCGGTTGTAGACGTTGCCGCCGGTCGCGTACGGCTGGACGTTCTGGTTGCTGGTGTTCGTCAGCTTGCTGACGACCGG
>CAZSKV010000718.1:0-2871 GCA_964607495.1 uncultured candidatus Brocadiaceae bacterium | reverse complement strand
CACCAGACATGGCTGCGCAAGGCTGCCAGCAGGCCGAAGAGCATCAGCACCTCGCTGCGGGAGCTGACCATGTTCACGGCCTCGGAGGCGAGCGGATGCACGACGAAGAGCAGCGCTCCGACCGTCGCGCCGACGCGGCCGGCGCCGAGCGCGAGCGCCAGGGAGCGCAGCAGCAGCGCACAGCCGAGGTGCAGCAGCAGGCTCGTGATCTTGAACACGAAGGCGGCGCCGCCACCGAGCGCATGATCGAGCGCGAAGGTGCAGAGCAGCACCGGGCGGTACATGCGGCAGTTCAGTGCCGAGAAGAGGTCGGCGTCGCCGAAGAACCGCGACAGCGCGTCGAAGTCCCGCAACGCCTCGTTGTCGCGCACGGAATGCAGGTCGTCGTAGACGAACGTGCCCAGGCAGGCAGCCGCGTAGGCGAGCACGCCCGCCAGCAGCACGGCGCGGCGCGGATGGCGCAGGAACTGGCGGATCATCGCGCCGCGACTCCTGCGCACAGCTCGCGGGCCGCACCCACGGCAGCCGGCGGTCGGCCGGCCACGGCGTGCAGCAGCCCCGAGAGCCGCGCACCGGTCGCGGCCAGCGTGAAGTGGCGCTCGTAGCTCGCGCGCGCCAGGCCCGCCATGGCTGCCAACCGGCCGGGATCCTCGGCCGCGGCCTCGAGCGCCCGCGCGATCGCGGCCGCGTCGCCGCGGGGCACCACGAGACAGTCGTGGCCGGGCGCGAGGAGTTCACGCACCGCACGGGAGTCCCCGGTCAACACCGGCCGGCCGGCGGCGAGCGCGTGCATGACCTTGAACGGGACGACCCGGTCGGCCTTGTCCGAGGTGCCGAACACGCCTGCCACGAGGTGCGCGCGCGCCAGCAGGCCGGCGAGTTCCGCCGGCCCGACGAAGGCCGGCTGCAAGTCCAGCGATCCGGGCGGCAGGGTGGCGGCCTGCTCCCGCTCCTCCGCCGTGCCGCCGACCAGCGTGAGTCGCACGCCGCGTGCGCGCGCGACCGCCTGCAACAGGTAGGGCAAGCCGTGCAGCGGCACGCCCGTCCCGAAGAAGAGCAGCTCGAGGCGCTCACCGGGCCGCGGCGGCCGGTACGGCATGGCCGCGGGTGCGGCCAGGACGTCGGCGACCGGCAGCCAGCTGAACCGCCGCGCGGGCAGCGCGGTCAGCGCCGCGACCCGTTCGGCGTGCGCGGCCGTGTCGAGCAGCACGAGCTCGGCAGCGGCGCAGGCGCGGCGATCGAGCCAGCGCAGCCCGCGCGCGACGATCCCGCCTGGACGATAGCTCTGCCGGTCGCCGACGACCGTGTCGTGGATCGACAGGAAGAGATCGAGCACGACCGGACCCGCGAACTCGCGCCGCGCGAGACCGGCGAGGAAGTGCCCCGGATGCAGCACGAGCACCAGATCGGGGCGGCGGGCCGCGATCGCGGCCCGCAAAGCCGCGCGCGCGCGGCCGCGCGCGCGCAGCAACGCGGCACCGAAACCCGGCCAGCGCCACGGCGAGCGCGCGATCCGCTGCTTGTCCCGGCCACGCCCGGGCATCGCCACGCGCACCTCGCGCACGGCGACACCGGCGGCCGCGAGACCACCCAGCAGCGCCGCCGCGCGCGGATAGCCAGGGCCCTCGTCCTCGGTGCGCAGGGCGAGGACGTCGAGACTCATCGCTGCCCTTCGGCGCGCTCGAAGCGCATCGCCGCGATCTGCTCGGAGATCAGGCCGAGCACGAAGATCACCGTGGCCTGCGTCAGCAGCAGGCCCGCCATGTTCGTGAACTGGTGCCGCGCGAAGTAGGTGTAGAGGTACCAGCCGATCCCGAGTGCGGCGAAGCCGAGCGCCAGCGGTCCGAACACGCGCAGGGGCGCGAAGAAGGTCGCGATGCGCAGGATGATCAGCAGGAAGCGGCTGCCGTCGCGCAGCAGGTGGATGTGGCTCTTGCCCTGGCGCGCGCGCACGGGGAAGGGCACGAAGCCGACCGAGTACCCCGCGCGCAGCAGGGACAGGGTCAGCGTCGTCGGATAGCTGAAGGTGTTCGGCAGCAGATAGCAGAACCCCTTGGCGGCATCGGCGCGGACCAGCCGGAAGCCGCTCGTGAGGTCGGGGATGCGCCGGTTGGTCACGTAGCTGGCCAGGCGGTTGTAGATCCGGTTCGCGAGGTTGCGATGCCATTCGCCGCCGCGGCCGCCGCGCGACCCGACGACCATGTCGTAGCGTTCGCCGGCGGCCAGCAGGTCCGGCACACAGGCCGGAGGATGCTGGCCGTCGCCGTCGAGGAGCAGTACCCACGCGTGTCTGGCCTCGCGGATGCCGCGCTTGACCGCGGCGCCGTTGCCCAGGCTCTCGGCGTGCGAGACGACCCTGCAGCCGCGAGCCCGCGCGAGCTGCGGCGTGGTGTCGCTCGAGCCGTCGTCGATCAGCAGGATCTCGTAGCTGAGGCCGGCCTCGGCCCGGAGTACGGCGTGCACTTCGTCGAGCAGGGCGCCGAGGTTCGCCGCTTCGTTCTTGGCGGGGACCACCACCGAGAGGCTCGTGATCCGGCGCGAGGTCACGGGCGGGCCCGGCTCGCCCCGCGGCGGCGCCGCCGGCAGCTCGCCCTCTCCCATCAGGCTTTCGAGTCCGCCAGCGACCAGGGGCGTGCCCTGTTGAAGATCCGCGCCTTGCACTGCCATCGCGGGCACTATCGGCGCGCTGCCAGCGGGAGCTTGACCCGGCCGCGCAGCGATGCGGCGCCGGCCGGAAAACAACGCGGGGGGCCATGGGCCCCCCGCGCCGTGTCACCCTGTCAGCCAGGGATCAGTTGACGACGGTCCAGCGCTGGTTGTCCAGGCCGGTCGCGTTGGCGGCGGTCGTGGCGCTCAGCTGGCCCGAGCTGC
>CAZSKV010000717.1:0-5377 GCA_964607495.1 uncultured candidatus Brocadiaceae bacterium | reverse complement strand
GACGTCGATCTGCAGGACCGTCGCGAACACGATGTCGGTGATGCCCTCGAGATCGGTCGCCAGCTTGTAGATGTCGGTGCGATCGATCGGGGTCACGAAGGTCCGGTTCAGGGCGTCGTAGACCTCGGCGATGATCCGGTCGGCCTTGTGCTCGACCTCCCCCAGCTGCCGGATCAGGGCCTCACGCCCGCCGTGGGTCCTCTCCTGGCAGCACGCCACCAGCAGCGTCGCGGATTCGGCCGCGCAGGCCGCTCCCCGCTCGAGGAGGTCGAAGAAGTGCATTTCCTTCGGCAAGAGCCACTTGACGACTCGGTCGAGCCACATCGGGTCCTGGTCGGGTCAGCGGGGTACGAGTTGGGCCACCCTTTGCATGGTCGCGACGGACCGGCAAGGGACGGGCGAGGGACGGGCAAGCAGGGTAGCCCGCTCGGGATGCGGTTCAACGATCGTGCCGCCACACCCAGAACGCCATCGCGGCACAGACCGGCAGCCCGAGCACTACGAACACGGGCCGGATCGCGCGCGGGTCCGGCCCGAGCGGCAGCAACGGGATCAGGAAGCAGGCCGTCGCGACGGCACCGAAGCCCACCAGCCGGACCGCGTGCCCGAGGCGCGCGGCCCATGCCTGCGTCGCCTCGAAGCGCCAGAGCACGATCCAGATCAGTGCCGCGAGGACGCCGAGTCCCGCGAGCAGCCGCGTCAACACGAGCATCCGCTGCTCAGCGGATGGTCACGATGCCGGCCTGGCTGGTGATGCCGCCGAAGGGATTCGCGCCGTTGGCCACCGCGAACCACTGCGCATAGAAGCTGCGCCCGACCAGGCCCTGGTTGTTCGGGATCGGCACGGGCGAGATCGCCATGCCACCCCCCACCGGAGCGGTGACCGCCGCATCGATCGCCACGGTCAGGAAGCAGTTGGGCATGTTGAGGCCCGAGAGTTCCCACGGCAGGTTGTTGCCACCCCAGGCGGTGTTGGTCGCGCCGAGCAGCAGCGCGGCCAGCGGCGGCGTGCCCGGGGGCGTGTTGGTGAGCTGCACCGCGAAGTTGGCGTTGCCGGGGTTCGGCTGCCCGAGGCTGCCGATCACCGGCACCGAGGCGCCGGCGCAGGTCTTGCCGAACGGGAGGAGTCCACCGCTCGTGAAGAACTTCAGCACGTAGCCGCCGGCGCCCGGGTTGCCGCCCGAGGTTGGCGGTGTGCCACAGGAGCCCTTGCCGAAGACTGTCGCCATGTCCGGATCGGTGCTCATGTAGTCGAACGAGGTGCCATTGCCCCCGCCGTTGCACTGCTGGCCCATGAACGAGGTCGGGATCAGGTCGATCAGCAGCGGCGCCGTGTTCAAGTGGATGTACGGCTGGTCGAAGGGGATCAGCGTGTTGAACTCGAGCGCGTCGGCCGCGTTCGGCCGCTGGATGTTGAACGTCGCGTTGAACACGACCTTGACGTTGGCGCCGACGTTGTTCCCATAGGTCGGATCGAGGGCGGTGACGGGCTTCACGCAGTCGGAGAGCCGGACCTCCATCCCCTGGTTCTGCACCTCGGGAACGGCCAGCACGTTGGTGCGCGAGCGCAGCGCCATGCCGTGCAGGACCGCAGGCGCGCCGAAGTGCTGGGTGCCGATCGCCTGCTGCAAGCGCACGTAGTTCGTGTAGCTGAACGGGAACATGCTGGAGGCGTTGCCGAGGGCAGTCGCCTGCGCCGCAGGGATCACCCGGCTGGTCGTCTGGGCGGCGAGGGTGGCGGACAGAGAGATCGCGAGGAGGGTGGATAGACGCATCGTGGGTACTCGGCTGGGGGGCGGGGAGCGGCGCATTCTAGCGGCATCCGCAGGCCTCCCGTGCCCCAACTCCACCCGACCCCGACGTGCTCCACCCGCTCCCGACGTTGCAAGTTCGGGACCCCGGGTGCCCGCCACCCGGTCCGCGCCAGGGCATGCTGCTGGCGAAGATCCGATGCGCCCGCTCCTCCCCTTCGCCCTCCTGCTCACCGCCCTCCCGGCCCAGAACTGCAACGGCACGAGCACCGGCAGGAAAGCGCTGACGGATCTCGGGCAGGGGCTCTACCAGGGCCACGTGGGCGGCCTCTACCCGGACGGGGCCAACCTGCCGCCCGCGAACCACATGCTCGCGGCACTGCAACGCGCCAACCGGATCGTGCCCCGCGACGCGCTCGGCGCGCCGTCGCCGACCGGCAGGATCGTGCTGCTCTCGATCGGCATGTCGAACGCGACGCAGGAGTACAGCGCGTTCGTCCAGCTCGCGAACGCCGACCCGCGCAAGCAGCCCAGCGTGCTGCTCGTCGACGGCGCCCAGGGCGGGCAGACCGCGGCGATCATCGTCAATCCGAACGCGAACTTCTGGACCGTGGTCACGCAGCGCCTGACCGCGCTCAACGCGACGCCGGCGCAGGTCGCCGCCGTCTGGCTCAAGGAAGCCAATGCGGGTCCGACGCAGCCCTTCCCGGCCGAGGCGTTGACGCTGCAAGGGCAGCTCGAAGGGATCGCGCAGATCCTGAAGGGGAAGTACCCGAACCTCGAGCTCTGCTTCCTCGCGTCACGCACCTACGCCGGCTACGCCACGACCACGCTGAACCCGGAACCGCACGCCTACGAGACCGGCTTCGCCTGCCAGTGGTTGATCCGCGACCAGATCCAGGGCAAGCCGGCGCTGAACCCGGACCCCGCGCGCGGTCCGGTGCTGGCCCCGTTGCTGCTCTGGGGTCCCTACCTGTGGGCCGATGGGCTCTTGCCGCGCGGCGACGGCCTGACCTGGCTCTGCTCCGACTTCGGCAGCGACGGCACGCATCCATCGACCCAGGGGCGGCAGAAGGTCGGCCGGCTGCTGCTCGACTTCTTCACCCGGGATCCGGTGGCGGCACCCTGGTTCTGCACCGGCCGCGGCACGAGCTGCCAGCGCGCCGAGCTCACGGCCTATGGCACCGGCACGACCGGGAGTCGCGGCGTGCCCGGGCTCGCGGCTCTCGCCCTGCCGATCCTCGGCGGCGCACAGGCGCTGGTGCCGCGCGTCACGGACGCGCGGCCGGGCGCGGCCTGCGCACTGCTGCTCGGCACGCAACCGGCAACCATGCCGTTCCTCGGCGGCACGGTACACGTGCAACCGGCCGTTTCGCTCGCCACCACCACGGATGCGCTCGGGCAGGGCACCTGGGACCTGGGCCTCCTGCCGCTGCAGCCCGCGTGGTGCGGCGTGCACCTCTTCGGCCAGGCGCTGGTGATCGATCCGGCCGGACCTGCCGGCGTCATCGCGCACAGCCGCGGGCTCGACCTGCGGCTCGGCGAATAGCCGTGCAAGACGCGCCGCCCGACGCCGGTCCAATGCCGGCGTCGCAGAGCTTTGCCCCGCTCCCGTGGGTAAGATCCTGCGTTGCTTCGGCCGCTCCTGGCCGAAGGTGCTCGAGCAACATGCAAAACCAGCACAACTCCCGCCGTGACCGTGGCTTCACGCTGACCGAGCTGATGGTCGTCATCGTGATCCTCGGCCTCCTGATGGCGACCGTCGGCCAGAACGTGATCCGCAACCTCTTCACCTCGCAGGAGTCGAAGGCCAAGCTCGACGTCAGCGAGATCGACAAGGCGATCAAGGTCTACTTCGCGCAGAACCAGAAGATCCCGAAGGTGGAGGACCTGACGACCCCGGACCGCACCGGCCAGCCCTACATCTCCGGTTACGAGTCCGGCCAGCCGATCAACGACCCGTGGGACAATCCCTACCTCATCCGCGAGGGCGAGCAGCGCGGCACCTGGGAGGTGCTCTCGTTCGGGCCCGACGGCCAGGAAGGCACCGATGACGACATCTCGTCGAAGCGCCTGAACGAGAAGAAATGACCCCCCGGCGCGAGCGCGGCTTCACGTTGATCGAGCTGATGGTCACGGTCACCATCGGCGCGATCCTGACCCAGCTCGTCGTGTTCAACCTGGGCGCCCTGATCCCGAGCACGCTGCTCGACTCCGAGGCCAAGAGCCTGCTCGCCAACTACGATTTCCTGCGCTCGGAGGCCCGCCTGCACGGCAAGCCCTACAAGCTGCAGATCGACCTCACGCGCGGGCGCTGGCGCATGGTCCTGCCACCCGAGGATCGGGTGCTCTCGCTGCAGGATCCGCCGAAGGAGTTCGAGCTCAACTGGCAGTCGCTGGACGAACGCGTCAAGTTCGGCACCTACGCGACCGCCGGCGGCCGGCCGGCCACGCAGGGTCTGGTCGACATCGTGATCGACGAGAACGGCTTCTCGGCGGATCAGACCGTGAGCTTCAAGCTCAAGGAACTCGAGGACTACGTGTGGACCGTGCAGATCCATGGTCTGACCGGGGCCACGAGCCTCAAGCGCAGCCTCGACAAGAAAGAGGTCTACCTGGACGCGATCAACGAGGGCCACTTCTGATGCAGCAGGCTCGGGGCTTCACGCTGGTCGAGGTCACGGTCGCGATGGCGATCCTGGCCCTGGTGATGCTCACGTTCCTGGGCTCGCGCACGGATGCGATGATCGACGCGACCGAGGCCCGCGACTGGCGGCTCGCCAAGGAGCTGGCCGAGCAGATGCTCTCCGAGCTGCGCGCCGGCGCGCGGGAGATGCCCCCGGTCTCCGGACAGGAGGTCGCGATCGAGAAGTACCCGGGCTTCACCTACCGCTTCCTGATCGGCGAGCAGGCGATCTCCGACTACGAGGCCGGTCTCGCGACCGAGGCCGACGCCAACGAGCAGGGCACGCAGAACGCCGAACGCCGCAACTGGCAACGGCAGCGCGACCAGATGCGCCTCGCGAACCAGAAAGGTCTCTCCGTCGACCAGTACCAGGAGAACCTGCTCAAGGACAGCGGCGAGGAGAAGCTGCCCAGCGAGGACGAGATCGAAGAGGTCGAGATCATCATCGCGTTCCCGATCGTCCGCGCCTCACGCGCGGCCGAGTCCGACTACGACAAGTTCACGCTGCGCGCCAAGGTCTGCACGATGGCCCTGCAGGGCCTGACGCCGGAGAAGGCCGAGGCCTATGCCAAGGCCAACGGCACGCAGAACCAACCCGGCGGCGGCGGCAGCACCAGCGGCGGATCCGGTTCGTCCGGCGGATCGGGCAACAGCGGCACGAGCAAGGAATAGACCCATGCAGCAGCAACGCGGCTTCACGCTGATCGAGATCCTGCTCTCCGTCGCCTTGACCACGGTCATCATGCTGACGGTCGCCGGGGCCTTCCATGCGACGATCTCGGCGCGCGAGGTGGTCAACTCGCTGCAGGATTCGACCGAAGCCGGGCCCCGGATCCTGGCCCTGCTCGAACGCGACCTGAACGCCCTCTGGCACCACAACCTGAAGGGCAACAAGGTGCTGATCGGCCGCAACATGGACATCGCCGGCACCGACTCCGAC
>CAZSKV010000716.1:0-3606 GCA_964607495.1 uncultured candidatus Brocadiaceae bacterium | reverse complement strand
AGTCGAGCTCCTCCTGGGCGCGGCGCACGCGGATCTCGATCTTGCGCTCGCGCTCGGCGAAGCGGGTCGCGACGTCGCCCTGGAGCTTGGCGGCCAGGATGCGCGTGATCTACCCGGCGTCGAGGTTCTGCGCGGCCAGCTTGTCGCGGTCGAGGCGCAGCGAGATCTCGGTGTTGCCGCGCTGCAGGGTCGAGCGGACGTCGGCGAGGCCGGGCACGGCCTGCAGCGCGGCCTCGACCTGGCCCGCGGCCCGGCGCAACGCGACCAGATCGCGGCCGACGACCTCGACGACCAGCGGCGCAGTGAACGAGAACAGGCTCGGTTGCGCGAAGCGGTAGCTGCGGATCTCCGGCCGCGCGCGCACGAGTTCGCGCACCTGCGCGCGCACGCGCTGCTCCTGCGTCGCGCGCTCCGCGTCCGGCTTCAGGCGGATCAGGCAGCGCGCGCTGTGTTCACCCTGGTCGGAGTCGTTGAGCTCCTTCTTGTCGACGCCGACCGCGAGGAAGGTGCTGGCGACGTCGGGCAACTGCGCGATCTGGCGTTCGAGCGGCGCGAGCACCTGGTCGGTGTGTTCGACGGTGGCGTCGCGGGGCAGGAAGCAGTCGAGGAAGATCTCGCCCTGGTGCGATTCGGGGATCAGCTCGTTGCCGAGGTGCGAGACCCGGGTCAGCGACAGGGCCAGGAGCGCGAGCGCCGTCCCGAGCACGACCACGCGGTGGCGCAGTGCCCAGGCGACCACGCTCGGGTAGGCGCGGTCGAGCAACCCGTAGCCGGCCTGGAACGCCTTGGTGGCGGGCCACAGCAGCAGGTCGGCCAGCTTGCCGAGCAGGCGCACGCCGCCCGCGAAGAGCGCGAAGCCGGCGCCGGCGAGGCGCTGCAGGCCGCGTCCGAGCCGCGAGCCCGGCGGCGGCGGGGGCGTCGCGCTGCGGCCGCGGCTCGCGAGCATCGGCACGACGAAGAGCGCCATCAGCAGCGACATGCCGATCGAGTAGACGACGGTCAGCGCCTGGTCGCGAAACAGCTGCCCGGCGACGCCTTCGACGAATACGATCGGGAAGAACACGGCGATCGTGGTCAGCGTGCTCGCGATCACCGCGCCGGCGACCCGTTGCGTGCCGACGATCGCGGCGCGCGCGCGGTCGAGGCCCTCGTCGCGCGCTTTCGTGATCGATTCGAGCACGACGATCGAATCGTCGACGAGCCGGCCGACGCCGAGCGCGAGGCCGCCGAGCGACATCACGTTCAGCGAGATGCCCGAGAGGTGCATCGGCGCGAACGCGGCCACCAGCGAGATCGGGATCGAGACCGACATGATCGCGGTCGGCGTGAAGCGGCGCAGGAACAGGTAGATCACGACGATCGCCAGCACCGCGCCCTCGACCGCCGAGTGCTGCACGTCCTGGATCGCGCTCTCGATGAAGCGGGACTGGTCCTGCAGCGGCGCGAGCACGAGGCCGAGCTTCTGCATCCGGTAGGCCAGGAAGTCGGTCATCTCCTCGCGCAGCTTCTGCTCGCGCAGCAACTGCGTGCGCGTGTCGCGCTGGCGCTGCGCCGGATCGGTGACCGTCGCGGGGATCTGGACGTGATCCTCGAGGGGCGTCGCGAGCCGGCCCGACGCGACGAAGGCCTGTTGCGCCGGGGTGCCGAAGGCGCGCGCCTCGACGCGGCGGCACAGGGCGACCACGTTGGCGCCGGTCTCCTTGTAGACGTCGAGCAGCACACAGGGCACGCCGTCGATCCGGGAGATGACCTCCTTCTCCTTCGGCACGCGGATGACCTTGGCGACGTCCGCGAGCCGGATCGACACGCCGCCGCGGCGTTCGAGGATCAGCTGCTCGATCTCGGCCAGCGACTTGAACTCACCGAGGGCGCGCACCAGGAACTCGGTTGCGCCCTCCTCGACCACGCCGGAGGCGGCGTTCAGGTTCTCGGCCGCGAGGCGGCGTCCGATCAAGGCCACGTCGAGCCCCATCGCCGTGAGCGCGAGCTCGTCGACCACGACCCGGATCTCCTCCTCGTCACCGCCGCGCACCTTGACGGCGGCGACACCGTCACTGCGCAGACTGCCGGCGTCGACGATCTCCTCGTCGGCGATCTTGCGCATCTCGACCAGGGTCTTGTCGCCGCGCAGGCCGAGCGTCAGCACCGGATCCTGGCTCGGGTCGTAGCGCAACACGAGCGGCTTCTCCGCCTCGGCGGGCAGGAACACGCGGTCGAGCCGTTCGCGGATGTCCGAGAGGGCTGCGACCATGTTCGTGCCCCAGCCAAAGCTCAGCACCACGTCGGAGACCCCCGGGCGGCTGATCGAGACGACGCGGCGCACGCCGGAGATCACGGCCACCGAGTCGTGGATGCGCTGGCTCACGCGCTCCTCGACGTCCTGCGGCGCGGCCCCGGGATAGGTGGTCCGGATCGTGGCCGTCGGATAGGAGATGTCGGGCAGCAGATTGACCGGCAGACGGGCGAGGCTGACGAGGCCGAACACCAGCGCGGCGATGACCACCATGGTCACGGCCACCGGGCGGCTGGTCGTGAACGCGAAGAACGAGCGTGCCGTGTCCGCCGGCGGCGTCACTTCCCGGCTCCGGCGGCGGCCGCAGGCGTCGAGTTGCGGCTGGCCGGGGCCGGCGCCGCCGCCTCGGCCGGGCTCGCCGTCTGCACCTCGACGGCTGCCTGGTCCCGCAGGTCCTGATGGCCGCTGACCACGACGAGGTCGTTGGGCAGGAGGCCGTCGTCGCCACGCGCGCGCGACTCGACCCACTCCTTCTGCTCGAGGCCCTGGTCGAGCGTGATCTTGCGCACGAAGCCGTTGCGGACCGCGAACACGACCGCCAGCTCGCCGTCACTCAGCACGGCTGCCTTGGGCACCATCAGCGCCTCGCGCTCGAGCTCGGTCAGGATGCGGCCGCGCACGAACATGCCCGGCCGCAGCTCCTGCGCGTCTTCGGGGCGCACGCGCATCCGGATCCGGAACGAACCCGTCAGCTGGTCCACGACCGGCGAGACCAGGTCGACCAGCGCGGTGAACGTCCGCCCGGGCAGGCCGTCGGCCGTGAACGCAACCTGCTTGCTGTTCTTGACGATCGGCAGCTCGCGCTGCGGCCGGCTCACGACCAGCACCAGGTTGTCGAGGTCGGTCACGACGAAGAGTTCGGTCGCGAGGCCGATCGTCTCGCCGCCCTTGATCTTGCGGACGGTCACGGCCCCGTCGAGGGGGGCGACGATGTCGTGCTCGGCGAGCTTGATCTTCGCGTCCTCGACCTTGGCTTCGAGCTCGTGGATCAGGTTCTCGGCGGCCTTGACGTCGAGCACGGCCCGCTTCTGGCCGAACTCCGCGACGCGCACCGCTTCGATCGCATTCAGATACGCGAGCTCGGCGTCCTGCAGCACCTTCGGCGAGATCAGCGTGGGGTCGATGTCCTTGTTGCGGCGGAACTCGGCTTCGGCCCGGGCCCGGTCGTTCTTCGCCTGCTCGAGCCGGCGGCCCGAGGTCTCGACGTCGAGCTTGCCGAGCTCGAGGCGGACCCTACGGTCCTCGAGCAGCACTTCGGTCTGCCGCTTCGCGGCCTCCGCCTCGCGCCGGTCGAGGCGGGCCAGCACGTCGCC
>CAZSKV010000715.1:0-2152 GCA_964607495.1 uncultured candidatus Brocadiaceae bacterium | reverse complement strand
CACGCGCCGCGCGACCGCGCTCGGGATCTTCCACATGGGGATCGGCCTCGTGACATTGCTCGGTTCGACGATCTCGGGCTGGCTCTGGGACCGGGTCGGGCACGCGGCGCCGTTCTACTTCTGTGGCCTGCTGACGACGATCGGCTGGCTCGCGATCCCGTTCGCACAGCGGGCGAGGCGCTAGCCGGCAGGGGCGCTCCACCCCAACCAGGCGAGGTTGAAGCGGGCAAAGGTCATGCCTTCACCGTTGCCGTTCTCATAGAAGATCCCGAACGTTCCGTCCGGCAGGCGCACCATCGTCGAGTACATCGCCGGACCGGGATGCAGCACCCTTGCCACCGGCCAGGTCTGCCCGGAATCGCAGGACAGGCGCACCGTGAGGTCGACACGTCTGCCGGCGTTCGCGGTGTTGCTGAAGAGCAGCATCCGCGCGTCGTGCGCAGCCGGCGCAGCGTCAGGGTGAACGCGGATGATGTCGGCGTTGTTGCGCGGATCGACGAGCGTCGCGTCCGGAACGGCGCCATCGAACGTGATCCCGCCGTCGCGTGACGTGGCAACCAGACGGCTCGTCCGGTCCCGGAAGGCGCGGATGTTCTGCATGACGCGGCCGTCGGCCAGCTCGACGGCTTTGTTCTCGTCGAGACCGCGGCCGATGGACGGACCCATGCGCCACGTCTTGCCGTGATCATCGCTGTACGCGTTCCCGGCGTGCATCGCGCCGTTGCCGTCGAGCCACGCGTAGGGCTGCAGCAGGCGGCCCGGCGCCGGCGAGTACGCGGACAGTTGGATGCCATGTCCCGAAGTCGCGAACATGCCGCGCGCGCCTTCGGGTTTGATGTCGGCGATGAGGTTGCGCGGACCCCCCCACGTCCGGCCCTCGTCGTCCGACCAGATCACGTGCGGGTGCTGGGTCCTGACGCTCGCCGGGTCGCGGTCGGAGTTGCTCTTGAACATGCCGACCCCCGGAGGGGCATACGCGTAGAACAGGAAGATGCGCCCGGTGCCGCGGTCGGTCAGCAGGCTGGCGTCGCCACCACCGATCCCACCAGCGAAATCGACCACGCGCTGTGCGGCGCTCCACGTGCGGCCCAGGTCACTGCTACGCCGGACCAGGATGTCGATGTCGCCGGGCAAGTCGCCCGCGGACTGGTTGCGCGCATCGAAGGCAACCACCAACGTGCCGTCGCGTGCGACGGTCATCGCGGGAATGCGATAGGTGTGGACGCCGGCTTCGCCGGCCTGCTCGAGCTTCACACTCTCGAAGAGCGGGGCGGCGGATCGCGCGGGATGGCCCGCACAGCCGGAAAGGACTGCTGCGGCCAGGGCGCAGAGGAATCGGAGGTGCTTCATGGAGGTCGAGCCCGCCGCCCCTCAGACCCGCGGCGGCCGCACCGCGTCGACGGCCGCGTGCAGCGCCCAGACGGTCACGAGCAGCAGCAGGCCGGGGAAGACCCACAGATGCCAGGCGGAGAAGCTAGGGTGCGCCTTGGCCTGGGCGAGCATGCCGCCCCACGACGCCACCTGCAGGCCGGGGCCCAGCCCGAGGAACGAGAGCGTGCTCTCGACCAGGACCGCATCTGCGCAGCCGAACGCGCAGGCCACCAGCAGCGGGCCGCGCATCGCCGGCAGCAGATGCCGGGTGACGAGGCGGAGCTCGCCGACCCCGAGCAGACGCGCGGTCTGCACGAACTCGCGTTCGCGCAGCGAGAGCAGTTCACCCCGGGCCAGCCGGGCGAACGTGGTCCACCCGATCAGGCCGAGCACCACGATCACCGTGCCCAACGACGGGCCGAGGAACGCGCCGACGACGAGCGCGAAGAGCAGCTTGGGGAAACAGCAGAAGATCTCGATCAGGCGCGCGACGCCGGCGTCGACCCAACCACCGCGCAGGCCCGCGGCGATGCCGAGCGGCAGACCGATCAGCGCGGCGAGGAGCACCGCGCCGAGGGCGACCAGGACCGCGGTCGCGGCCCCGTGCACGCTCCGCGCCAGCAGGTCGCGGCCGACGTCGTCGGTGCCGAGCCAGTGGCGGGCGGACGGGCCGCTGCGCACGGCCTCCGGGTCGACCTCGTCGGGTCCGAACGGCACGAGCGGCATGCAGGCCCAGCCCGGATTCCGGTCGTCGCGCGTCAGCCACCACGCCTTCCACGTG
>CAZSKV010000714.1:0-3578 GCA_964607495.1 uncultured candidatus Brocadiaceae bacterium | reverse complement strand
GCACGCGGTTCTGGCCGGCGAGCCGCAGCGCCCGCCCCAAGCAGTTCCTGCCGCTCGCGCACGGCATGAGCCTGCTCGAGGCCACGATCCGCAGGGTCGAGGCGCTCGCCGGCCGGGAACGCACCTGGATCGTCACCAATCCGCGCCAGGCGGAGCTCTGTGCGCGCTTGCTGCCCGACTTCCCGGCCGCGCAGATCCTGATCGAACCCGAGGCGCGCGACACCGCACCCTGTGTCGCGTTGGCCGCAGCCGCGATCGAAGCCAAGGAGCCCGGCGCGGTGCTCGCGGTCATGCCGGCCGACCACGTGATCACCCCCGAGGCGGCGTTCCATGCGCTGCTGCGCCGCGGCCAGCAGCTCGCCGCCGACGGGACGACGCTCGTCACCTTCGGCATCGCCCCGACGCGGGCCGCGACCGGTTATGGCTACATCGAGCTCGGTGCCGCGCTCGATGCCGCGACGCCGCGGGCGCATGCGGTCGCGCGCTTCCGCGAGAAGCCGGACCTCGCGACCGCGCAGCACTTCGTGACCACTGGCCGCCACCTGTGGAACAGCGGCATCTTCGTGTGGACGACGCGCGCGCTGCTCGCTGCCATGGACCAGGGCGCGCCCGACCTGGCCGCGGCGACGCGCGCGCTGCTGCAGGCGTTCCAGCGCGACGATCGGGCCGCGATCGAGACGACGTTCCGCGCCTGCCGGAAGATCAGCATCGACTACGCGGTCATGGAGAAGGCGCCGCGGGTGGCGGTCGTGCGCGCCGAGCTGGCGTGGGACGACGTCGGCTCGTTCGTGACGCTCGGGACCGTGGCCGGCCACGACGCGGCCGGCAACGTCGTGCTCGGCGCGGCAGGCGGCGCCGCGGTAGTGCACGAAGCCCGCGACTGCGTCGCCTACGTCGAAGGCGCGCGCACGATCGCGCTCTTCGGCGTCCATGACCTGGTCGTCGTCGCGGTCGACGACGCCGTGCTGGTCTGTCCGAAGGACCGGGCCGAGGACCTGAAGTCCCTCGTGCAGAAGCTGCAGAGCCTGGGCCGCCAGGACCTGTTGTGAGCGCCGCCGACAAGCTCCGGATCCTCGCGGTCGACTTCGGCGATCGCCGGACCGGCCTCGCCGCCACCGACCCGACCGGAACCATCGTCGTGCCGCTCGCGGCGCTCGTGACGCAGACCGCGGCCGAGTGCGCGCGCGCGGTCGCCGCCCTCGCGCGCGAGCGCGAGGCCGAGATCGTCGTCGTCGG
The DNA here is from genome assembly GCA_964607495.1 of uncultured candidatus Brocadiaceae bacterium. GTDB lineage: Bacteria > Planctomycetota > UBA1135 > UBA1135 > UBA2386 > CAZSKV01. Next base: position 2,342 of record CAZSKV010000714.1, on the reverse strand, counting down.
CGTGCCGCTGGATGCAAAGGGTCAGGCCGGCCAGCGCGCGCGCCGGACGCTCGCGTTCGTCGAGCTGCTGCGCCCGCTCGCGCCCTGCGCCGTGACGACGGTCGACGAGAGCGAGACAACGAACCTCGCGCACGAACTGCTCAAGGAGGCCGGGCTCAAGGCGGCACGGCGCAAGCAGCTCGCCGACAGCGTCGCGGCGATGCAGATCCTCGAGCGCTACCGCCAGCGGCCGCAGCGACCCGGCTGATCCGCCTCGGCGCGGCTCAGAGCGCGCGGTTGCGGCGCAGGCGCCGGGACAAGGCGAGACCCAGGAGGCCGCTGCCGACCAGCAGCAGCGTGGTGGCTTCCGGGGCCGGATTGCCTGCCGGGTTCCCGCCTCCGGGATTGTGGCCCGTAGGCCGACTCGCCGCAGGTCCTTGGATGGACGCGGCGCACCAGGGTGGTGCATGGAGTCGGAACGCGACCCCGCGCAGGGGGGTGACCGAGGGATGCAGGTGGTCTCCAGAGGGGATGGAGAACACGAGTGCCAGGAACGAGACCGCGGTGAGCACGGCCAACCTCTTGATGCGAGTCCAGGGTGAGCGAGGGCAGAGGCATTCCGGCGGGACGGTCAGCCGGAGGCGCGCGAACATAGCGGTCGGCACCGCATCTGCAAGTCCAGCCCTTCCGTCTCCCGCAGCCCGGCGCTACCTTCCGCCCTGTCCAGCCTCCGAGCGGCCGCCGGCGCTTTGCGGCGGAGGAAAGTCCAGGCTCCTCAGGGCAGGGTGATGGGTAACGCCCATCGGTCCGCAAGGATCAGGGACAGTGCCACAGAGATCAGACCGCCGCATGGCCGGGCAAACCGGCAGCGGTAAGGGTGAAACGGCGAGGTAAGAGCTCACCGCAGCGCGGGAAACCGCGCTGGCACGGCAAACCCCACCCGGAGAAAGATCAGGTAGGAGGATCGCGTGGTCCCGCGCCCAGATCCTCGGGTAGATCGTTCGAGGCCGTCCGCGAGGACGGTCCTAGAGAAATGGCCGCTGCCACGGGCAACCGTGGAAGCAGAACCTGGCTTACGGGGGCTGGACACTCATCTCGCGCCGGGCCGCGCGCGTGGCGTCCCTTCACCCGTAGCGCGGCATGTGCCGGCGGATCCGCGCGGCCTTGGCCGCGACCGCCGCGGAAAGGCTCCGCCACTGCGGACGCAACTCCGGCAAGCACGCCCTGGCCAGGAACCGCAGCGGCTCGCGGCCGAGCCGACACGATGCCGGCACCGAGGCCAGCAGTCCGGCCAGGTCCTTCACGAGCCAACGCCGCCGGCGCCAGCGCGGCCGGAACACGCGCTCGACGTCGAGGAGCACCACAGCCGTGCCGCTGACCTGCAGGTGGTTGGCGTAGAGATCGCGGAACACGAGTCCGGCCGCGTGCAGCCGGCGCACGAGGGGCGCGACCTGTTCGCAGGCGATGCGCAGGCCGCGGCCCGGTTCGCGCTCGAGCAGCGCCTGCAGGCTGGTGCCCGGAACCCTCGCCGTGCCGAGCACCGAAGTCCGGCCCACGCGCGCCAGGAAGAGCGGCGCGGCGGTCGGGATGCCCAACGCGCGCAGCTCGTGCAGCCAGTGCCATTCGCGCGCCGCATCGCCCGCGGCCCCATGCCGCAGCTTGCGGTAGACCACCGCGCCCGAACTCAGGACCTGCCGCACCGTGCGGCGGCATGGCGTGCAGCGCACCGTGCGGCCACGCGGATCGAGGCAGGCCAGGGCCGCCGCGGGATAGGCGAGATCCGCGTGCACCGCACGCTCGAAGCCGTCGCCGAACACCAGGTCAGGAGCACGCACAGGCAGGCGCTTTCCCCTCAGCTTGCCGCTCCTCGGGCATAAAGGTAGGCTCCTCCGCCTTTCTGCGCCTCTTTCGCGCCCTGAGCCCGGCATGAACCCCGAACAAGTCCTCGGCGAACAGAACCCGTTCGAAGCGATGCACGCCCGCTTCGACCTGGCAGCCACCAAGCTCGGTCTCGACCAGGGCTTGTATCGAGTCCTCCGGACGCCGGACCGCGAGCTGACTGTGGCGATCCCGGTCTACATGGACGACGGCACGCTGCAGGTGTTCACCGGCTACCGCGTCCAGCACTCGACTTCGCGCGGCCCGGCCAAGGGTGGGATCCGCTTCGCGCCGAACGTGAACCTCGACGAGGTCCGGGCGCTCGCTGCCTGGATGACCTGGAAGTGCGCGGTCGTCAATGTCCCCTTCGGCGGCGGCAAGGGCGGCGTGATCTGCGATCCGATGAAGCTCTCGCGCCGGGAGCTCGAGGCCATCACCCGCCGCTACACGGCGATGATCATCGACATCATCGGGCCCGACCGGGA
>CAZSKV010000713.1:0-2915 GCA_964607495.1 uncultured candidatus Brocadiaceae bacterium | reverse complement strand
TGTGCGCGGAACGCCAAGCACGCACTCTCGTACGGAGATCGGGAAAAAGTACAAGCCCCGACTACGCAGAACCTGACAAAGTCGTGCTAGGAGTCTGCGTCACGGGATGCGCCGCGCGCAATGCGCGGATGTTTGTCCAGGCTCGAGCGGCCGAATCGGCGGCAACTCTGGATGAGTTGCATAGATTCGGTCGCGCGAAGATGGGCGAAGAGACGCGCGTTCCGCGCGAACGAGTCCCGTGACGCAGACTCCTAGCGCGCTGCTGCTGCTGGTCGCGGCCTGCGCGCCGTTCGCCACGCGCCGCGCGATCGCCGAATGGGAGCCGACCCAGGCCGTGCTCGTCGCGTACCCGTTCCGCCTGCCGGACGCGTTGCTGCAGGCCCTCGCCGGCGAGGCACGCCTCGTCGTGCTGGTCGGCAACGTGCACGCCGAAGCGGCCGCCAGGCGCCACCTGGCCCGCCTCGCGATCGGTCCGGAACTGACGCATTACGTGGTCACGACCGTGCAGACCCCATGGACCCGTGACTACGGGCCGATCTGGCTCGACCTCGGCGCCGGACGCCGGGCCCTCGCCGACTGCGACTACATCGAGACCCCGATCCGCGCGGCCGATGCGCCCCCACCGCGCCTGGGTGAAACCCTGCGCTACCCGGGCCGCTCTCCAGGCGATGACCGCACCAACGTGGACCTCGCGCACGCACTCGGCTGGCAGCGCGAAGCGGTCGGCGCGTTCGTGCCCGGCGGCAACTTCCTGGTCGACGGGCAGGGCACGGCGTTCTGCACGCGCCTGCTGATCGACGAGAACCTGACCCGTTGCGACGAGGAGACGCTGCGCCGGCTGCTGCGGGACCAGCTCGGGATCACGCGCCTGGTCGTGCTCGACAACACCGAGGCGGTCGGCATCCAGCACATCGACTGCTGGATGAAGGTGCTCGACGCCGAGACGCTGCTGGTCAAGCGCGTCCCGGCCGGCCACTTCGAGCACGCCCGCATCGAACGCAACGTCGCGCACCTTGCCGGCCTGCGCGCTCCGACCGGCAACCTCTATCGGATCGTGCGCATCGACTGCCCGCCCTTCGCGCGCAGCGCGGAACCAGGGCGCGAAGCGGATGCCGGCCAGGTTCCGGCCTACACCAACTCCCTGATCGTGAACGGCACGGTGTTCGTCCCGCTCTTCGCCGGCCCGGGTGATGCGATGGCGCTGCAGACCTACCGCTCGGCCCTGCCGGGGCATCGGGTGCTGGGATTCCGCTATGCCGGCTGGCAGCCGTTCGACGCCTTGCACTGCCGGACCCGCGGGATCCCGCGCTGAACCGGTTCAGAAGTAGCGCGCCCAGCCGGCTGGGTGCTGGCGCTTGTAGCCGATGAACCAGCGGCAGACCGGGTACAGCGCCGCCAGCACCGCAAGGGCGCCGAGATAGCCGGCGAGCAGACCCTGGCGCTGCCACAGGCCGAGCAGCAGCGCCGTGCCGGTCAGCAGGTGCACGTGCAGCAGATAGAAAGCGAGTGACGCGCGCCCGAAGGTGGCGAGCAGTGCCACCGGCCGGTGGCAGAAACCTGCGAGCAGACACAGAGCCAGGCCCAGCTCGAGGGTCACGAAGGTGAGGCTCGGCGGATACTTGCTGACGTGCAGCCACTGCAGTGGCGCCAGCGAGTCGCGGTGGAGCAGCATGTTGCCGTAGCCGTCCAGGGCGCGCACCAGCACGAAGAGCGCGAGCGCGGCGAGACCCAGGCGCAGGCTCAGGCGGGCGGCCTGTGCCGGGGTGCGGCCATGCAGCGCCTTGCCGAAACCGAAGCCGAGCACGGCGAGCGTGATCCAGGGCAGCAGGGGGTAGAGGATCATCGCGCGCCCGCCGGCGACCGGGCCGCCGGACAGCAGCAACGCGGTCGGCGCCGACGGGAGCCGGCCCGGCCCGGCCACGAGCATCCCTTCGAGCGCGAACGCGCCGCCGGTGATCGCTTCCGCGAGCAGCACGAACCCGAGAGCGCCGGCCACGAGCGTGCGCACGCGCAGCTGCCGCAGCCAACGTAGGGCGACCAGGCTCGCGCCGAGCGCGAAGAGCACGCCGCAGCCGATCGGTGGGATGTGGTCGCCGCCGCCGAACCCCCACCACATCCAGAGCGGATCGAGCAGCATCAACAGCCCGCCGCGCTGCACGAGGTGCCGGTCGAAGGCGCCCTTCTCCCGGCGCCCGGCCGCGAACGCAGTGCCCACGCCGAGCAGGAACAGGAAGGTCGGGGCGCAGAGATGCGTGACCCAGCGCGTCAGGAAGGCCGCCGGTGGCAGCGCCGAGCCGGCCTGCCAGAGGAACACCGAGTCGGCATGGAAGTGCTGCGGATTGAACGCGTTCTGCGCGTGGTCGAGCGCCATCAGGGCGATCACCAGGCCGCGCAGCGAGTCGACCGCGACGAGCCGCTCGGAGCCGGAGGGCTGGGTGGAGACTGCGGGCACGCGCGCAAGCATGACTCGCCGCTCCGCGGAGTCCACCCCGAGGTCCGTCCACGCCGAGGCTCGTGGCCGCGCGGAGCGCGCTCAGGGCGCAGCCGGAGGTCGTGCCGCACTGAGGCCGGCCAGACGACCCGTCGCGAACGCGGCTTGGAAGTTGAATCCTCCGATCGGTCCATCGAGATCGAGGATCTCGCCACAGAGGTGGAGGCCCGGCACCAACTTCGAAGCCATGGTGCGCGGATCGACCTCCGCGAGCGGGATGCCGCCACGGGTCACCTCGGCGTGCGCGAAGCCGAGGCTGCGCTCGACTGGCAGGGTCAGCGACTTGCAGACCGCGACGAGACGACGGCGGGCCTCGCGCGGCAGCGCGGCGAGCGTCGTGTCCGCGCCAGCCAGCCGGCAGAGCACCAGGCGCAGACGCTCGGGCAGGGCCGCGGGCAGGCCGTGCAGGGCATGCTTCTTGCCG
>CAZSKV010000712.1:0-6022 GCA_964607495.1 uncultured candidatus Brocadiaceae bacterium | reverse complement strand
CAAGGGGGGCGGTAGCCCCCCTTGGCCACAGACCGTTCCTTCCCAACCGCCAATCGTTCCGGCCCAAGACCTCCCCGGGGGGAGCTCGAGGGGGGTTCCACCCCCCTCGAGGCAAGCGGATGCGCCTGCTCGTACACCTGGCGCAGGCGCGCCATCGACACGTGGGTGTAGATCTGCGTCGTCACGAGGCGGGCGTGGCCGAGCAGCTCCTGCACGCTGCGCAGATCGGCGCCGCGGTCGAGCAGGTGGGTGGCGAAGCTGTGACGCAGGCCGTGCGGGGTCAGGCGCTTGCTGATGCCGGCGCGCCGGGATTCGGCGACCACGGTCGCGAAGATCGAACGCGCGGTCAGCGGACCGCCGCGCTGGTTCAGGAACAGCACGCCGGGATCCGGGCGCTGCAGCGTGTGCAGCTGCCGGCTGCGCAGCGGCAGGTAGCTCTCGAGAGCCGCGGTCGCGGCCCTGCCGAGCAGCGCCATGCGCTGCTTGTTGCCCTTGCCGCGCACGCGCACGGTGCCGCCGTCGAGATCGACGCGCGTGAGCGCGAGGCCGGCCACCTCGCCGACGCGGCAGCCGGTCGAGTAGAGGAACTCGAGGATCGCGCGGTTGCGCTGGCCGGCGAAGTCCGCGGCGTGTGCGAGGCCGAGCAGGAGTTCGATCTCCGGCACGGTCAGGAAGCGCGGCAGGCGCGCCGGCAGCTTGGGGCCGCGGACCAGCCGCGCCGGGTCCTGGTCGAGCTGGCCGCGTTCGCGCGCGAAGGCGAAGAACGCGCGCAGCGCCGCGAGCTTGCGTTGCACCGAAGTCGCCTTCTTGCCCTCGTCGAGCAGCACCGTGAGGTAGCGACGGACATCGAGGCGGTCGGGCCGCTGGCAGGTGGCCGGCAGCCAGCCGAAGAAGTGCCGGAGATCCGCGGCGTAGGCGCGCACGGTGTGCGGCGAACTCGCGCGCACCTCGGCCAGCTGGCGGAGGAAGGGCGGCACGAGCTCTGCCAGGGCGGCACCGTGGCTCACGTGCGAGACGAGAACGGATGCGCGGCCGCGGCGCAAGGGCGCAGGCTTGCGTCGGCGCCGACTCTGGCCCAGAGAGAGGCCATGCAACCGGATCCCGGACCCCAGCCGCTCGCCGCGAGCGACGACGCGCTCTTCGACGCCTATTCGCGCTCGGTCATGCGCGTGGCCGAGACCCTCGGCAAGGCGGTCGTGCATCTCGAAACCAGCCGCGGCGGGGGATCGGGGTTCGTGATCCGTGCCGACGGCCACCTGTGGACCAACAGCCATGTCGTGGCCGGGGCGGCGCGGATCCACGTGACGCTCGCCGACGGCCGGCGCCTGCCGGCGCAGATCGTCGGGGACGATCCGGACAGCGATCTCGCGTTGCTCCGGGTCGCGGCCACCGGCCTGACCCCCGCACCCCTGGGCTCGAGCCGTAACCTGCGCGTCGGCCAGCTCGCGGTGGCGATCGGCAATCCCTTCGGCTTCCAGGCCAGCGTGACGGCCGGCGTCGTCTCGGCCCTCGGCCGCTCGCTGCGCTCGCACACCGGCCGGCTGCTCGACGACGTCGTGCAGACCGACGCGGCGCTGAATCCAGGCAACTCGGGCGGGCCGCTCGCCAACTCGCGCGGCGAGGTGATCGGCGTCAACACGGCGATGATCCAGCAGGCCCAGGGCATCTGCTTCGCAATCGCGATCGACACCGCGAAGAGCATCGGCGCGCAGCTGCTCGCCCACGGGCGCGTGCGCCGGTCCTGGATCGGCGTCGGCCTGCAGTCCGTGCGCGGCGCGGTGGTCGTGGTGCACGTCGAGCCGGGCAGTCCGGCGGCGGCGGCCGGCCTGCAACCGGGCGACCGCCTGCTGCGCTTCGCGGAGCACCCGCTGTCCTCGGTCGACGAGCTGCACAAGGCGCTCTCCGAGGACCGCGTCGGCGCGGCGCAGGCGCTGCTCGTCGCGCGCGGCGAGGATTCCTTCCGCACGACGATCGTCCCCAGCGAACGACCCTAGGAGCGTACCGATGCTGCAGATCCGCAAGGCCAGCGACCGCGGCCACGCCGACCATGGCTGGCTCGACACCTGGCACACCTTCTCCTTCGCCGACTACTACGACGAAGCCCACATGGGTTTCCGCGCGCTGCGCGTGATCAACGAGGACTTCGTCGCGCCGGGCAAGGGCTTCCCCACGCACGGGCACCGCGACATGGAGATCCTGACCTACGTGCTCGAGGGCGGCGTACGCCACCGCGACAGCATGGACAACGGCTCGGTGATCCGCCCCGGCAACGTGCAACGCATGAGCGCCGGGACCGGGGTGATGCACTCGGAGTTCAACGCCAGCGACCACGAGCGCCTGCACCTGCTGCAGATCTGGATCCTGCCCGAGCGCAGGGGCCTGGCCCCGAGCTACGAGGAGAAGGTGTTCCCGGAGGCAGAGAAGCGCGGCCGGCTGCGCCTGCTCGCGGCGCGCGACGCGCGTCAGGGCGCGGTCACGATCCATGCGGACGTGAACGTCCACGGCGGCTGCTTCGCGCAGGGCGAGGCGGCGGTGCTGCCGCTCGCGCCGGCGCGCCACGCCTGGGTGCAGGTCGCGCGCGGCGCGGTGCGCGTGCAGGGCCATGCGCTCACGGCCGGAGACGGCATCGCGCTGAGTGACGAGACGCAGGTGCGGATCGAGGGCGCCGGCCCGGACGGCGAGGTGCTCGTGTTCGACCTCGCGTGAGCCGCGCCGATGTCTACGCGAGCGCCGCGAGCAGTCGCGCGAGACGGGCCGGGTCGTGGTCGCCCATGTGCCCGATGCGAAACGTCGTGCCGCGGATCCTGCCGTAGCCGCCATCGAGCACGAACCCGGCCGCCCGCGCCTTCTCGACCAGCGCCGGCACGTCGCGCCCGGGGGCCGTCAGGCAGCTGACCGTCGGGGAGCGCGAGTCCTCGGCCTCGGGGAAGAAACCGAAGCCCTTGGCGGCGGCAAAGGCCGCGACCTGCTGCTGCATCGCCGCGTGCCGCTGCCAGCGCCGCTCGAGCCCTTGTGCGGCGATGCGGTCGAGTTGGCGCGCGAGCGCGAACGCGAGCGGCACGCAGGGCGTGGCCACGGTCTCGCCCTTGGCGAGGCCGTCGCGCTGGCGCAGGAAGTCGAGCAGGAAGCCGCGGCCGGCCACACTCGCGGCCTTGTCCATCGCGCGCTCGCTGACCGCGAACACGCACAGACCGGGCGGCAGGGCCAGCGCCTTCTGCGTGCCGGCGAACGCGCAGTCGAGACCCCACGCGTCGAAGCGCACCTCGGTGCCGGCGAGGCTGGTCACCACGTCGGCGACGATCAGCGTCTGGGGCGCGACCTCGCGCACGACCGCAGCGAGCTCACGCAGCGGGTTGATCACGCCGGTCGAGGTCTCGTTGTGGGTGATCGTGACGGCTTCGTAGGGACCGTCCTGCAGCAGCTTCGCGCGCAGTGCCGCGGGCCGGTTGGTCTGGCCCCAGGCGACCGCGAGGGTGTCGGCCTGCTTGCCGCAGGCCGCGCCGATCTGGGCCCAGCGCTCGCTGAACGCGCCGCAGGTCAGGTGCAGCACGCGCTGCGTGACCAGGTTGCGCAGCGAGGCTTCCATCAGCCCGGTCGCGGGCACGTTCTCCCACAGGGCGTGCTGGCGGGTCAGGAAGAGCCCCTGCAGCTGCGCGCAGAGGCTGCGCGTCAGGTCCTTGAAGCGCTTGCTGCGGTGGCCGACGACCGGCTCAGCCAGGATCTGGCGCAATTCGAAGTCGACCTCGACCGGCCCCGGGATGAAGAGCACGTCGTGCGGAGCATCCTGCATCCCCGCGTGCTTACGGGTCGTGCGTGTCCTGTGCAATCCGCAGCACGTCGCGCAGGTCGAGCACGAAGTGCGCGGCGGCCTGGCGCACCTTCTCGCGCACGGCGACGCCGCCGTAGCCGATGAAGAGCTCGACCACGTCCTTGGCCTCGAGATCGGTCACGCCGTCGCCGACCAACACGATCGGGCGCTCGCTCGCGGGGCGACCGGCGAAGAACTCGCGCTTGCCCCCGTTGCGCCAGAACGGACTGCTACGGTCGAAGCCGCGGTAGCGACCCTGCGCGTCGAAGTCGATCCCGACCGCGTGCACGTCCGCGGCCGGCACGCCGAGTGCTGCGCCGAGCACGCGCACGACCGGCAGCAGCCCGCCGCTGACGATCGCGACCTTCTTGCCGCGGCGCTGCAGCGTGCTCACGACCTCGCGCGCGCCGGGCACGAGCTGCTGCACGTAGATGCCGCCGATCGTGTCCAGCAGCGCGCGACTCGGTGCGATCGTCGCGAGCCGGCGCTCGTAGACCTCGGCCAGCGGCAGGTCGCCGTTCATCGCCGCATCGGTCAACGCCGCGATCTCGCGCTGCAGGCCCTCGGGCAGGACGCGCGTCAGCTCGTCGACGCCCTCGACCGCGGTGAGCGTCGAGTCGCAGTCGAAGTAGAACGAGCGATACATCAGTTCTGCACGCGATAGGCCTGCACGATGCACTCCTCGCGGCGCAGGCGGGACAGCGCCGATTCGGTCAGCGGCGTGTCGAGGTTCCAGACGCCGAGCGCGAGCCGGGTGCCGTCGTCGGGCACGCCGAGCTGCAGGCGGCTGATGTTCAGGTGCTCCTGGCCGAGGATCGTGCCGATCAGGCCGAGCACGCCGGGCCGGTCGAGGTGGAAGGTGACGAGCAGCGAACCGTCGACGATCGCATCGAGCAGGAAGTTGTCGAGCTCGACCATGCGCCCGTGCCGGTGCCCGAGCACCGTGCCGGTAACGTGATGGCGGGTCTCGCCGATCAGCGCCTCCACGCGCAGCAGGCTCACGAAGTCGCGCTTGAGCGTCGAGCTCTCGCTGTGCACGCGCACGCCGAGGTCCTTGGCGATGCGCTCCGCGTTGACCGGCGTGACCGGGCCGGCCTGCTTCACGGCCAGCGCTCCGGTCAGCATCGCGACGGTCAGCGAACGCTGCGCCGAGGCCGGGAACTCGCCCTGGACCGACAGGCGCAAGGAGTGCAGCGGGCCCTGGAACACCTGCACGAGGAACGACGCGAGGTTGTGCGCGAGGTCCAGGAACGGGCCGACCATCGCCGCTTCGCCCGGGGCGATGCGCGGCACGTTGACGCCGTTCACGACGATGCCCTTCTTCAGGCAGGTCGCGATCTGCTGCGCCATCTCGAGCGAGACGTTGCGCTTGGCCTCCTGGGTCGCGGCGCCGAGGTGGGGGGTCAACACCAGGTTCGGCGTGCGCAGCAGGCGGCTGTCGGCGGGCAGCGGCTCGTGTTCGAACACGTCGAGCGCGGCGCCCGCGAGGTGGCCGGAGTCGAGCGCGTCGCAGAGCGCGTCCTCGTCGACGATCCCGCCGCGGGCCGCGTGCACGAGGCGCGTGCCCGCGCGCATGCGCGCGAACTCCGTCGCGCCGAGCAGGTGCCGCGTCGAGTCGACCAGCGGCACGTGCACGGACACGAAGTCGGCGCGGGCCAGCAGCTCGTCGAAGGTCACGAGCCGGATCCCCGGCGGCGCGGTGTGCGCGACCGGGTCGTGGGCGAGCACCTCCATCTGGAAACCGAGGCCGCGTTCGGCGACGACGCGGCCGATGCGTCCCAGGCCGAGCACGCCGAGGATCTTGCCGCGCAGCTCCACGCCCGTGAACTTGCTCTTCTCCCAGTGCCCCGCGCGCAGCGCGCGGTCGGCGGCCGGGAGATGCCGCGCGAGCGCCAGCAGCAGCGCGAACGCGAGCTCGCCGGTGGTGACCGCGCCGGCCTCGGGCGTGTTCATCACGACGATGCCGCGGGCCGTCGCCGCGTCGACGTCGATGTTGTCGACGCCGATCCCGGCGCGGCCGATCACCGCGAGCTCGCGCGCGAGCTCCAGGGCGCGCGCGGTCACCTGCGTGGCGGAGCGCACGACCAGCGCGTGGCAGCCCGGCAGCGTGCTGCGGAGCGTTTCCTCGTCCATGCCCTTGTGCACCAGGATCTCGCCGGCGGACTTCAGGATCTCGAGCCCTTCGGGCGAGAGTTCGTCGGCCACGAGGATGCG
>CAZSKV010000711.1:0-4337 GCA_964607495.1 uncultured candidatus Brocadiaceae bacterium | reverse complement strand
TGCCATCCCACTCCCAGGTGTCGTTCCGGTCGGATCCGCCGAAGAGCACCAGACGTTGCCGTGCGGCGTCGTAGGTGATCGCGTGGCCCACACGTGCCTCGATGGTCCGCAATCTCATCCATGCTGCGGATTCGATCTGTGCGCAGAGCCACGCTGCCGAACATCCAATCGCCAGCACCGCGGCGAACGTGTAGTCCTGACGTGGACTCATCGGCCGAGCACGAGCTTGCGCCCGTTGCTGAACGCCAATCCCATGGGACTGGTCAGTGGATCGACGACGATTGCCTGCGCGTGCAACCCGGCGCCGCCCAGTGCCGGGTCGAGTGGCACCGGCAGGGGCCGCGACCGCGCGAATCCGAACGCATCGGTGCGTCCGGCCAGTAGCACGATCGGCTCCTGCAAGTAGAGCGTGCAGGGGCCGGCCGCGCGGTTCTGGGTCGATGCGGCCATGCCGAACGCGAACGCCGCGCCCGGCCTCGCGCGCAGCAGCTCCAGCGTGAAGCCGTCGCCACCAAGCCATGGTTCGGGGCTGGTGAGCAGCGGCGGAGTCGAGCTGCCGGCGCACCCCTTGCCGAACGAGGCGGCATCCGCCTGGGGGACCAGGCCATGGGTCCAGGGTTGTCCGCTCACGCCACCCTCGAAGGCCACGAGACAGCCGAGCTTGCCGTCGTAGGCGAGCCCCGGTGCCAGCTGCAGCTCTGGTTGCGCGGCCTGGAGCACCTGGATCCATGTGATCCCGTCCCACTCCCAGGTCTGCTGCAGCAGCGTGATCGCGGAGCGACCGATCAGAACGCAACGCTGCAGCTTCTGGTGATAGCCGAGCGAGGCATTGATCAACCGACCGGGCGTGGAGTCCGGATCCCGTTGCGTCCAGGTGACGCCGTCCCATTCCCAGGTTTCGTCGGTCGTGTTCACCCAACCCGAGCCACCGTAGAGCACGAGCCGTTGTCGCGCCGTATCGAAGTCCATCGTCCAGTTCGTGCGCCAGCTCGGAGAAACGGGTGGTCGGCTCAGGGTCCACGCGGTCCCGTCCCAGAGCCAGGTCTCGAGCAGGGTGCCGGCGAGCGGCGTCGCCACGAGCACCACCTGCTGCCGCGCCGCATCGAAGACCATCCGCTCGCAGCTGCGTGACGCCGGGCTGCCCGCGGTGGTCCGCAGATCCCAGTCCGTGCCATCCCATTCCCAGGTCCCAGGTTCGCTCCCGGACGAGCCGAAGCCGCCGTGCAGCACCGTGCGTTGCCGATTGCTGTCGTAGGCCATCGCGTGAAACATGCGCGGCGTGGGGCTGTGCACCGGGAATCGCTGGCGCCAGGTCCCGGCCGCGTACTCCCAGGTGTCGGCGTAGGTCACGTTGTCCGTGTGCGCTCCCCCGAACATGACGAGGCACCCACGGCGCGTGTCCGAGGCCAGGGCATCGTGCATGCGGGCGCGCGGTGCTTCGCGCTTCCGCTCCCACGCGGAGCCATCCCACTCCCAGGTTTCGTTCCGCCAGGAACCGCCGAAGTAGACGCTGCGCCGCCGCGTGGCATCGAAGGCCAGCGCATGGCCGACACCTGGCCGGGGACTGCTCGCTGCGGTGCGCAATTGCCAGTCGACCCCGTCCCACTCCCAGGTGTCGCCGAGGGGCGTGGACCCGTCGTCGCCCCCGAAGAGGACGACGCGCCGGCGTAGCACGTCGTAGGTGGCCGCAGCCTGCCGGCGTGCACCCGGTCGGGTCGCTGGCGTCACGGAGCGCCAACTGCCGCCATCCCACTCCCAGGTGTCGTCCACGGGCCGTGCGTTGCTGCTGCCACCGAAGAGCACGATGCGTCCCCGCGCGAGGTCGCTCGCAAGAGCATGCATGTTCCGCGCACCTGGCATCGACGCGGGTGCGAGCTGGATCCAGGTGGCGCCATCCCATGCCCAGGTGTCCGCGAGGTCGCCAGCATCGCCTGTCCCGCCGAAGAGCAACACGCGCTGGCGGAGCGGGTCGTAGGCCATCGCGTGGCCCCAGCGGGCACCCGGCGCGCTTGCGGGCGTGCGCAACTGCCAGTCGTCACCGTCCCATTCCCAGGTCTCGAGCAGCGTGCCCGGAGCCCGGGCGTCGACGCCGCACATCACGACGCGATGCCGTGCGAGGTCGTAGGTCATCGCGTGCCCGCGGCGTGGACTCGGCCGGTGGGCCGGATCGCGCTGCACCCAGTCCGAACCGTCCCACTCCCAGGTGTGCAGCGGGCCGATGCCCATCACGAGCACGACCCTCTGCCGCAGCGCGTCGTACGTAGATGCCACCTCGTTGCGCAGACCGGGGACCCTGGCCGGCGCCCAGGAGGCGGTCTGCGCCTGCACGCAAGCGCCGGTCGCCGCGAAGCACGCGGCCAGCAGGGCCATCGGCGCAAAGCGGACAGGCTGGGTGCGACAACGGATGGACCGCATCGGGGTGCCGGGGCCAGTAGCAGTCCCGCAACCGGCCGGTAACAGGCATCCGTGGGAACACCGACCGAGGAACGGGTGGAGCTACACGTCGCAGAGCTTCACGCACCGCGCGAGGGTCTCCAGCGGGTCCTTCTTCGGGATGAACTCGTGCGCGACCCAGCCGTCGTAGTTCGTCGCGAGGATCGCGCGGCACACCGCCGGGTAGTTCAGCTCCTGCGTGTCGTCGATGTCGTTGCGGCCCGGAACGCCGCCGGTGTGGAAGTGGCCGATCAGGTCGATGTGGTCGCGCAGCGTGCGGATCACGTCGCCTTCCATGATCTGGGCGTGGTAGATGTCGTAGAGGATCTTCACGCGGGGCGAGCCAACGCCCTTCACGACCTCGAGCCCGTAGGCCATCTTGTCGAACGCGTAGTCCTTGTGGTCGACCTTCGAGTTCAGGTGCTCGAGGCAGAGGGTCACACCGTGCTTCTCGGCAGCCGGGGCGATCCGGCGCAGACCCTCGATGCAGTTCTTGATCCCGGTCGCGTCGTCCTGGCCCTGGCGGTTGCCCGAGAACACGATCATGTTGGGGATGCCGGCGTCGGCGATCCGCGGCAGCAGCGCTTCGGTCTCCGTCACGAACTCGTCGTGGTGCTCGCTGCGGTTCAGCCCGTGGTTGATCTGCATCGACTTCGGCCCGAACGCCATCGAGCAGATCAGGCCGTGCTTCTTCGGCGTCATCCAGTCGTTGGCGGTCAACAGGTCGATCGCGCCGAGGCCCATCGCCGCCGCCTTCTGGCAGAACTCGTCGAGCGGGATCCGCCCGTAGATCCAGCGCGCGACCGTCTGCTTGAGCTTCTTCGCCGGCTTCTGCGGCGCCTTGTCCTGCGCCGCGGGCGTGGTGCGCGGCACGGCCGGCAGCAGGGCGGAGCCCGCGGCGAGCGCGAGCAGGGAGCGACGGTCGAGCGAGGCGGGGTTCATGCGCGCATTCTGGGCGCGGGGGCCGCGCCGGCCAACCATCTGCCCGGCGCTGGCGCGCAACGGCAGGGCTTGCGGGGTTGGTCCGGTGCCGCCGGCGGCTGGCCGCTGGCAATCTCGTTCTGAGCGTAGCTGGCCTCAGGGGCCCCGGATCCCGGCCGATCTGGTTTGCGCGTCGCGAGCATCCCGCTCGGGACGCGCACAACACACCTGGGGAAGACAACGATGTTCAGCTTGGTCCGCGGGGCCTTCATGGCCGTGATGATGGGGATGTTGACGGTTGCAGCCACCGCACAGGGCACGATCTCGGTGCCGGACCGGCTGCTGGAAGGCAGCACGGTCACGATCGGTTTCTCGGACCCCGACCGCGCGAATCAGACGGTCATCATCGAGATCGACGACGGCTCGCTGCCCACGCCGAACACGCAGGAGCTCGTGATCCACCTGGACGCGAACGGCAATGGGACGGCGGAGTGGACGGTGCCGAGCTGGGATTGCGCCAACTTCAACACGAAGGGCGCGCAAGAGGTCGGCCGCAATATCTCCTGGTGACCAGCGACTAGCGGGAGAGTTCCCTCTGCAGATCGCGGAGGGACTCGGCGCGCAGTGGCTCGAGTTCGGCCGGGAGCTGCGCCCCTGCTTCGATCGTGCGTAGCCCGAGCGCGATCGAATCGGAGAGTTTGCGTAGAAGTTCGAGCCGCTCAGGAAGCGGAACCGAAGTTCCGTGGAGTGCTGAGAGCAGGCCAACTGGATCGTCAACAAGAGTGGTCGGCCGCGACGCCCGCAGGCCGGTCAAGTACTGCCGTGCAGCTGCCGCGAGCTCGGGAGAGCTTTCGGCGGTCTTCTGGACGGCTTGCAGGGTCTGGATGCCGTTACGCGTCCACCGCTTGACGACTTGTAGCGCCTGTCTCCGTTCTGCGGTTGGTGTCCTGATATCCGCAAACTGCACAAGCGCAGCACCGAAG
>CAZSKV010000710.1:0-4944 GCA_964607495.1 uncultured candidatus Brocadiaceae bacterium | reverse complement strand
TCCCCGGCCAGGACCTCGGCCGCTTCCTGCAGGCGGCCGTCGCCCAGGGCGCATCCGACCTCTACGTGTCCGAGGGCTCACCGGTGATGGCGCGCGTCGCCGGCGTCCTGCAGAAGATGACCGCGGAGCCGATCGCTCCGCCCGAGGTCTGGGCCTTCGTCCGCAACCTGCTCGGCGAGAACGCGCTCGACCTGATCGCCGAGCACCGCACCCTGCACAGCGACTTCCAGCGCGAGAGCCTGACCCGGGGTCGCATCTGCGCGTTCCGCCACTCCGAGGGCGTCGGCGTCGCGATCCGGCTGCATCCCGAGCACGTGCGTCCGCCGGCCGACACCGGGGTGCCGAAGGGGTTCTTCGCCGCGCTCGAAGCGAACAAGGGCCTCGTGCTCGTCGCGGGTGAGAGCCGGAGCGGCATCTCCGAGACCCTCGCGACCGTCGTGCACGAAGTGTCCCGCGAGAAGAACCGGATCGTCCTCGTGCTCGACGCGGTCATGGAACATCCGCTGCCGGTCGACGGCGCCGTCGTGATCCGCCGCCGGGTCGGCGAGCACACGAAGAGCTACGCGACCGGACTGCAAGCGGCGATGCACGAGGCACCCGACGTGATCGTCGTCGGCGATCTGTCCGATCCCGAAGCCTTCGATCTCGCGCTGCACGCGGCCGAGTCGGGCCGGCTCGTGGTCGGCGCCGTGCGTGCGCGTTCGGCCGTCCTGGCGCTGCAGCGCTGCCTCGTGCCCTACCCGGCCCAGGACCTGCCGCGCATGCGCACGATGCTGGCTTCGCTGCTGCGGGCCGTGCTCGCGGTCCAGCTCGTGCCGGACAAGACCAAGACCTCGATGCTGCTCGCGACCGAGCTGCTGCTCGTCAGTGATGCGGCCCGCGAGGTGATGCGCGAAGGCAACCTGTCCCAGATGAACCTCCTGTTGCGACTCAACAGCGAGTTCGGCCAGTCGATGGACTCGAGCCTGATCCGGCTCGTGAAGTCGGGCAAGGTCAAGTTCGAGGACGTCTTCCATCGCGCCGAGGACAAGGCGCTCGTGATGCAGGCGATCCGCGGCAAGCCCGCCGCTCCGCCGGCGAACGTGCTGGCCGTCGGAGTCGCCCCTGCCCCGACCAAGGGAGCCTGAACCATGGACAAGCAGAAGCTCGAAGAACTGTTGCACTCGATCGTGCGCACCGGCGCCTCGACGCTGCATCTCGTCGCGGGTCAGGCGCCGTGCGTGCGGCTGCAGGGCAACCTGATGCGCTCGACCGAGCCGCCGTTGACCGCCCAGGACCTGCAGGAGCTCACGCGCGACTTCCTGTTCGCCGACCACCGCAAGGAGCTCGCCGAGGGTCACGAGGTCGAAGTGCTCTACAGCTCGCGCAGCGGCATCCGCTTCCGGACGACCGTGATGGAGCAGGCGACCGGCCTGTCCCTGGCGATGCGCCGCGTGCCGAGCGAAGTGCCGACGCTGGCCGAACTCGGCATGCCGGACCTGGTCGGCGGGTTCACGACCTTCCGCTGCGGTCTCGTGCTCGTCGCCGGATTCGTCGGCTCGGGCAAGACGACGACCGTCGCGGCGATGGTCGAGAAGCTCAATCAGGAACCGAACCACCACATCGTCACGATCGAGGACCCGATCGAGCGGCTCTACCGGCCCGGGGCGTCGCTGCTGCACCAGCGCGAACTCGGGGCCCATGTCAGCTCGTACCCGGAGGGGATCGACGACGCCGTGCGCAGCGGTGCCAGCGTCGTCGTCGTCGGCAGCATCGAGGATGCGGCGACCCTGTCCGCGGTCCTCGACGCCTGCGAGGCGGGTCTGCTCGTGCTCTCGACCTGCCATGGCAGCAACATCGTGAGCGGACTCACCGGTCTGCTCGCGCGCTGCGCCGCAGCCGAGCGTGGGCGGATCCGCTACCGCCTGGCCAATGCGCTCAAGGTCATGCTCGCGCAGACCCTGCTGCAGAAGAGCCACGGGGGCGGGAAGGTCCCGCTGGTAGAGATCCTGATCAACAACTCCCAGGTGAACGAAGCGCTGCGCGCCGAGGCATTCCAGGCCCTGCCGGGCATCATGCAGAAGTGCCGCGGACTCGGCATGCAGACCGTCGACCTCGCGCTCAAGAGCCTGCTCTCGCGCAACCAGATCACGCTCGACGAGGCGCTCTACCACGCGGTCGACCGCGATTGGATCGGTTCACGGCCGACCGCCTCGGCCGCAGTGCCCAAGCACAGCTGATCACTTCGCGATCGAGAGCGCGCGCAGCATCGAGCGCTTCTTGTCCTGGTGGGCGCGCATGCGCCGCAGGATGTCGTCGAGCACGCGCACCGCGCGCAGGATCTGCGGTCCCTTGTTCAGCATCACGCACTCGGCGCGCTCGCCCATCGCCGCGTCGGTGATCTCGGCCCGCGAGGGCAGCCCCTTCTTGGCCAGGCTCTCGAGCACCTGCGTGGCCCAGATCACCGGCACGTGCGCCGCCTCGCAGATCCACAGGATCTGTTCCTGGACCTCGGCCAGGCGCTCGTAGCCGACCTCCACCGCGAGGTCGCCGCGCGCGATCATCACGCCCACGCGACGGTGCTGCAGCGCGGTCAGCAGCAACGCCGGCAGCTGTTCGAACGCACGCTTGGTCTCGATCTTGAGGACCACGCCCAGATCGCTGGCGCCCCGGCGCTGCAGCTCGTCGAGCAGGTCCTGCACGTCCGTGGGCTCGTCGAGGAACGAGAGCGCGACGACGTTCGCGTGCGCGGCGACGAAGTCGAGGTCCTCCCGGTCCTGGGCGGTGAGTCCGGGCAGCGCGAAGTGCGAATCCGGGAAGTTGATGCCCTTGTCGCCGAGCAGCTTGCCACCGCCCGGCGGCGTCGACTCGATCCGCACGCGCAGCTCGTGCCCACGGTGCTCGACGATCGTGCCGCCGATCTTGCCGTCGTCGAAGAGGATGCGTTCGCCGGCGCGCAGGAAGCGGAAGATCTCCGGCATGCTGCAGGACAGCACGATCGGCGGCTCGCACTGGGCGACGACCGGGGCGGAAGTGAGCACGAGCTCGTCGCCGGGTCGCAGCAGGATCGGCACGGCGATGGCCGGCAGGTCGCCGATCGGGGCGCGATCGACCTGCATCGTGCCGTCCCCGCCCCAGTGCTCGTCGAGCACTTCGAGCATGCAGCCGGTCGCGAAGTAGGTCGTCTGGGCGCAATCCGCCCAGACCGAGCGCCCCTCGCGCGCGCAGACGTCGAGCCGGCGGCGCTTGTCGCGGGTGTCGACGGTCTCGATCACGCGCCCGGGAGCCAGGCGCTGCAGCCAGGCGCCGGCGACCGGCAGCACGGCGGCTGCGGGAGCGGAAGGCGGTTCGGGCGCTTCTTCGGGCGTCAGGAACACGCGCGCCGGCGCGACGAGCCGGCCCATGGGGTTGCGGTCGGGCCTGACCTTGCACACCTGCGGTCCCGCGGCCACCGGGCCGGTGCGCAGCTTGTGTCCAGCGAGGTCCATCAACACCGTGCAGCCGCGACCACTCTCGGCGCACGCGGTGCGCAGTCCGGTGATCAACCGCGTCCAGGTGTCACGGTCGTCGTGCGCGCAGTTGATCCGCAGCGCGTCCATGCCGTGCGCGAGCAGCTGACGGGTCAGGTTGACCGGGTCCGCGTGATCGCCGGGTGCGGTCACGAGGATGCGCACGTCGCGGTGCTCGGGCAGCGGACCGAGCAGGGACTCGGCATTGTGCAGCAGCAGGGCCCTGCCCTGCGCAAAGCCGAGCTTGGGCTGGGCCTCGGTGCGCGGTGGCAACCCGGCGAGCGCGCGCAGCGCCGAGATGACCGCGTCGAGCGTCGCCAGGACGTGGGCCTCCGAGCGTCCGAGCGAGGAGAGGCCGATCTCGGTCAGGCGCTGTTGCAGCGGTCGCAGCTCGTGCTGCCGCAGCGCCAGGTAGTGCAGCAGGTTCGCTGCGCTCGCGCGGTGTTCGGGATGCACCCGCGCGAGCATGGCCGCATGCTGCTCTTCGCGGGCCAGTGCCTGCGCGCGCAGCGTCGTGAGCTCGCTCAGGAGTCGGCCGAGGGGCATCCCCACCAGGATAGGCCCAGCGTGACCCGGCGGGCGAGGCCGCGCTCACGCGTTCGCCGGCACGCGCGCACCGGCGAAGCGGTTCTTGATCGCGATCCCGATCTTGCGCCGGATGTCGACCAGGAAGGTCTCGAGCTTGCGTGTCTCCTTGCCCCGCAACGCGTTCCAGAGCACCGCGAGGAGCTTCCAGGGCCGGACCGCGAACGAGGTGGCGTAGAAGTTCAACAGGATGCGGTACTTCCACGCCGTGACCTGCCGGTGGTCGAGCGCCTCGCAGTAGTTGTTCTCGGGCAGGAGTTTCTCCTCGGTCGCGAAGATCGGCGTCAACAGGAACTCGTCGTTCAGCGACACGCGGCCCTTCTGGATCAGCTCGTGGTAGAGCTGGGTGTTCGGGATCGGGAAGAAGAAGCCGATCGCGATGTCGTCGATCCCGGTCAGTGCGAGCTTGCGCACCATCCTGATCGTGTCGCGCATGTCGGCCTCGACGTCGTGAGGGAAACCGATCACGAGGAACGCCGTGATGTTGAGCCGCGCCTTCACCGAGGCCTTGACCGCGTTCATCAGCGACTCGGTCTTCATCTGCTTCCTGATCAGCTTGCGGGTGCGCTCGCTGCCGCTCTCGGGGGCGAACGCGAGCGAACGGCCGCCGGTCTTCGCGAGCCAGGTCGCGACCTCCTCGTCGACGACTTCGCAGCGCGTCCCGCTCGGGAACTGCCAGCGGATGTTCAGCTGCCGCCGGTCGAGCTCCCGGCAGAAGTCGAGGATCCACTCGCGCTTGACGATCGCGGTAAGGTCCTGGAACGGGAAGTTGGTCGCGCCGTAGGTCTGCTTGTAGTGGGCGATCTCGTCGACGACGTCCACCGGGTTGCGCGGGTACCAACGCGTCGTCCACATGTTCGGCGACGAGCAG
>CAZSKV010000709.1:0-7617 GCA_964607495.1 uncultured candidatus Brocadiaceae bacterium | reverse complement strand
GACCCCATGGCTTGTGCTGGATCCAAGGATCACGGGCCAGGGATCGAGCCCACGTCAAGATTGCCCAGCGAAGTGGACCAGTATCCGCTCAGAGCGTCCAGCCGGGGCGGTACTCGCGCGCGAGCAGCGGCGCGGCCTCCGGACAACCCCTCGCCTCCCCCCGATCCGCATCCCACTCGATGCGCTTGCCGAGCCGGTGCGCAGCGTTGCCGAGCAGCACGGCCTCGCTGAGCAGGGCCGAGTAGGCGAAGTCACAGGTCGTGCGCACGCGCGACTTGCAGGCCTCGATCCACTCCTTGTGGTGGCCGATCGACTCGGGCACGAACGGCGCCGGCGGCTCGAACCCCGCGAGGAACCCGGCCGGCCCCATCGCCTTGCGCGTGTAGTCGGCACAGAGCCAGCCGCGTTCGCCGACGAAGAGCACGCCGTTGTGCCAGTCGGCGAGGCCGTATTGCGCGAGCACCGGCGGCCGGGACGCCCCGCCGTACCAGGTCAACGCCACCTGCGGCTGCGTGAACTCGTAGTGCACCGTCAGTCCCTTCGGCGCGCACTCCGGGTCGGCGGCAGGGCCTTGCGCGGTCACGGTCGCCGGCAGGCCGAGACCGAGCGCCCAGAATGCGAGATCGAGGTAGTGGCAGCCCATGTCGCCGAGCGTGCCGCCGCCGAAGTTCCAGTAGCGGCGCCAGCCGGCCGGGTGGTATCCGGGACTGAAGGGGCGCGCGGCGGCGGGTCCGAGCCAGAGATCCCAGTGCACATGCGCTGGGAGCGGCGCCGGCCGGGGTGTCGCGGTGGCCGACCAGTCCGTGCCGTTGACCCACACGTGCGCCGCGTGGATCGCGCCCAGGCTCCCGCTCTGCACGATCTCGACGACCCGGTGGTAGTTCGGCCAGGAGTGGATCTGCGTGCCGAGCTGCGTGATCGCACCGTGCTCGGCGGCCAGCGCGCGCAAGACCCTGGCTTCGTGCACCGAATGCGTCAACGGCTTCTCGCAGTAGACATCGAGGCCACGGCGCAGCGCGGCGGCCGCGGCCGGAGCATGCGTGTGGTCCGGCGTGCTGATCACGACGGCGTGCAGGTCCTTCAGGTCGAGGAGTTCGCGGAAGTCGATGCAGCGGCGCGCGCCAGGCACCTTCTCGGCGGCCTTGGCCAGGAAGTGCTCGTCGACGTCGCAGATCGCGAGGACGTTCTCGCCGAGCATCTCGTTGAAGTTGTCCCAGCCGCGATTGCCGCAGCCGATCACGCCGATGTTGAGTTTCTGGCCGGGGCTCACCTTGCGCGAGCCGAGCGTACCGCAACCAGGCAGTAGCGCCGCCGCCGAGCCGAGGAGCAACGTGCGACGATCGGGATGGGACCAGGTCATGTGCGCTTGACGAAGAGGTTGCGGAACCAGGCATAGTCGGCGGCCTTGGCCTCGGCTGCGGCGTGGCGCTGCAGGCCGATGAAACCTTCCTTGGCCCGTTCGGCGAACGGTGGCTTGCCAGCGACCTCGAGGGTGTCGACGTCGTAGAGCAGCTGGCCGTTGAGCAGCGTCCGCAGGCGCGAGCCCTGGTAGAGGATCTCGTAGGTGTTCCACTCGCCGAGCGGACGCAGGGCGTGCTGCACTTCGGGCGCGACCGAGCCGTAGAGGCTGCCGCTGAACTGCCACGCCTGGAGCTTGGTCTTGGTGTCCGCCTCCCAGTTGAAGTCGTCGAGGATCTGCACCTCGCAGCCGGAGTAGGCCGGATTCGAGCTGTCGGGACGCGCGCGCAGGAACACGCCGCTGTTGGCAAGACGCGCGAGCTTGAAGTCGAGCCGCAGCACGAAGTCGCGGAAGTCGCTGCGCTCGGTCCGCAACTCGTGCGCCGTGCCCTGCAGGGGGAACACGATCTGGCCCTGCTCGACGCGCGCACCGCTGTCGCCGCCGTGCAGCTTCCACCCGGCGAGCGACTTGCCGTCGAAGAGCGGCTCCCAGCCCTCGGCCCGCGCCTTGGCGGTGAGTTCGAGGTTGCCCTGGGCATCGCTGGTGAAGAGCTCGGCGTCGGGCTCGGGGAGTTCCCGGATGCGGATGTTGCGGAACTGCGCCTTCTTGCCGCCAGCATCGTCACGGCCACCGTGGACCTGCAGGCCGATCAAGCCGGTCGGCGCGTACTCGGGGCTCTTCTTCGGCAGGCGGTAGGTGGTCAGGACCTCGCCGTTCATCCAGACTTCGAGGCGCAGGTCCTCGCCCGTGCAGCGCACGCGGAAGTGGTTGAACGCGTCCGGCTTGAACTTCGCGAAGCCGGCGGGATTGTGCGCGAGGAAGCCGTCGCTGTAGATCGCGCCGACCTCGCCCCCCGGGCGATAGTCGATCGTGACCTGGGCGCCTTTGCCGTGCTTGCTCATGCGCACGAAGATCCCGGAGTCGAAGGGATGGTCGACCTTCGCCTCGCACTCGAACTCGAAGTTGCGGTACTGGCGCGCGGTGTAGATCAGGCCGCCGTCGCCGGTCTCGCGCTGGCGCCCGGTCAGCGCGCCGTCCTCGACCGTCCAGCGCGCATCGCCGTCGTAACGGCCGCCCTTGGTGACCCACCCGGCGAGGGTCTTGCCGTCGAAGAGGCTCACCCAATCGTCCTGGGCCGGGAGCAGCGGGGCGGACAGCAACAGGATCAGGACGCTGCGCATGGGCACGAAGGATCGGCTCCCGCCAACTCCCCCGCAAGCCTGTTGATCCACGCGCCGTCTGAGGCGTGCCATGAAGACACTGATGACCGCGAGCGCAGCGCTCGCCGTTGCGTTCTCTGCCGGGCCCGTCCACCAGGACCAGGACAAGCTGGCCCAGGGCCGGAAGTTCGTGCTCGAAGCCGGAGCCCACCAGATCCCCGATCTCATCGACCGCGCCGCGCGCTTCCTCGGCCGCAACTACCTGTTCTCGCAACAGGAACTCGGGGCCGCGCCCGGCCAGACGATCGAGCTGCAGAACCGCCTCGAGCTCGACGAGAAGGGCTGCGAGGAGATCACGAGCCAGCTGCTCTACAGCCGCGGTTTCGTGCTGACGCCGGTCGACCCGCCGCGCGGCGTCTACGAGTGGATCCACGCCAGCGGCCCGCGCCGCGGCGAGATCGCCAACCGTTCGGCGACGCTCGCGCCCGAGGAGGTGATGATCCGCACGGCACTCAAGAAGCACGTGACGACCGTGCTGCCGCTCAAGCACACCTCGGCGCCGAATGCGATGAACAGCCTGCGGCCGTTCTTCGCGTCGGGAGGGCAGCAGACCAGCGGGCTGACGGTCGGCACCGCCGGCAACAACCGGACCCTGGTGCTCTCCGGCTTCACCGACTCGGTGGCCGCGGCGATGCGGATGATCCAGGACGCCGACCAGCCCGGCGATCCGCTGCCGCCGACCGTCGACGAGCGCCTCGCGAAGCTCGAGGGCCGCGTGCAGGCGCTCGAGGAAAAGCTCAAGAAGTGACGAGCCGGCGGCACACTTCGTCGAGCACCGGCGGCGTGACCGCGAACTGGAAGCGGATCGTGCGCACCTGCTCGGGCGCATGCGCATGGAACACCATGCCCGGCACGCCATTGAGCCGCAGCCGGTCGATCATCGTCTTGACCGCCGTGTAGGAGTCGACGTCGCCGAACACCTGCTGGTAGCCGGCGAGGACGTAGTAGGCACCCTCGGGCTTGCGCACCGTGAAGCCTCCGGCCGCGAGCGCCGCACAGAAGCGGTCGCGCTTGAGCTCGTAGGTGCGCTGCAGTTCGGTGTAGAACGCCGGCGGCAGGCGCTCGAGGGCGCGCTGCACGCCGCGTTGCATCGGCCGCGCGGCGCAGACGTTGATCTGGTCGAACACGCGGCCGATCGCGTCCACGGTCGCCTTCGGCCCGGCGAGGTAGCCGATGCGCCAGCCGGTGACCGAGAAGGTCTTCGAGAAGCCGCCGATCGTCAGCGTGCGTTCGACGAGGCCGGGGACGGTGCCGGGCGACACGTGGCGCCGGCCGTCGTAGCACATGTACTCGTAGACCTCGTCGGTCAATACGAGGACATCGGTGCCACGCAGCGCGTGCGCGATCGCGTCCAGGTCGGTGCGCGTGAACACCTTGCCCGAGGGGTTCGCCGGCGTGTTGACGACGACCGCGCGCGTGCGCGGCGTCAGCGCGCGGCGCAACCGGTCGCCGTCTAGCCGCAGCTCGTCACCCTGGAGGGGCACTGCGACCGGCTCGCATTGCATGAGCCGCAGGTTGCTCGCGTGGTAGGGGTAGAACGGCTCGAAGAGGATCACCTCGTCGCCCGGCTCGAAGAGCGCGATCCCGGCCGCGAAGAACGCCCCCGAGGATCCCGTGGTCACGCAGACCTCGTCCGGCCCCCACGGCAGCCCGTTCCAGGTCCGCAACTTCTCGCTGATCGCCACCCGCAGTTCCGGCAGACCCGCATAAGGAGTGTAGAGCTGCCGGTCTCCGCCCTCGATCGACTCGACGGCACCACGCACGAGCGGCGCCGGCGGGTCCATGTCGCAGACGCCCTGACCGAGATTGATCCCACCGGGGACCTGGTTGATCACATCGGTCAGCGAGCGCAGCAGGTTGCCGGCGTCGAGATGGGCGCGACGGCGCGAGAGGTGGAACATCGGGGCTCTCAGCGCCTGCCTTCGGTCAGCCACCAGGACTCCGCGGCACGGATGGCCTCGGTCTGCTGCTCGGGCGCGAGATACGGCACGTAGCCGAAGTCCTTGCCGCTGATGCGCGCGAGCGCGAGCGCGGCAGCCTTGCGGCGCACGACATGCGGCGAGCGCAGGTTCTCGAGCAGTGCCGGCACGGCGGCCTTGCCTCTCGCGGTGTCGTAGGCGACGGCTGCCATCAGCACCTTCTCGTCGGCCTGCGCCGGCAGGGAGGCCACGGTCGTCCCGCCGCTCTGCGTGACCGGACCCGGAGCGCGCTGGAACTTGCGCCGCAGGAACAGCACCGCGAACGCCGTGTCGACCGGCATGCTGGCACGGCGGCCCTCGACCACCATGCCGCGGCCACCCGTGGTCCAGCCCCCATTGGCGAGCTGTTGCCGGAGCAACGCCTCGGCGCCGACGCGGTACCAATCGGCACCCGCGAGGTCCTTCTTGTCGGAGAGGATCGCCGCGCGCTCGAGCCCATAGAGGAAGTAGTACCACCAGCCGTGGTCCGGTTCCGTCAGCGCGGTCTGGTGGTTCGTCATCCAGGACCAGGCCTCTGCGATCCGGCCCTCGAGGTCGCGTGGCAGGGCTGCGGCGTCGAGCTGCTGCCGGCAGATCTCCATCACCGCGATCCCGGCGACGGTCATCGAGGCGTAGGAGCCCGCCTTGCCGTCGGTGTAGGCGAACCCACCGTCGTCGTTCTGGCTCGAGCGTGCGAGCCGCAGCACACGCTTCCAGCGTTCCTGGTCGACCGGCACGCCGAGCGCAACGCCCGCGCGCATGCCGAGCACCCCGTACTGGGTGTTGCTCAGGTCCCAGGAGTCGCCGTCCGGATGGTAGTGGAACCCGCCCCCGCTCCTCTGGCGCGCGAAGAGCGCCGCGGTGTCGGCCTTGGCGAGCTTCTCGCGCCCGGGAAAGGGCCGTGCCTCGGCCATGACCATCAGGCGCAGCGCGAACTCGTAGGTGCTCGCGAGCTTCGCTGCACGCAGCCGGGACATCGCGTTCGCGAAGCTCCGGTTCTCGGCCGGCACCTCGTCGTGGAGCGCCGCGAGGCACAGGAGCGCCAGCTCACCGCCATGGGACTGCTCGAGGTGCTGCAGCAGCGCGGGGCGCGCGCGCTCCAGCGCCGAGTGCACGCGGAGCGCGAGGTCGTCGGGATCCTGCGCCAGGGCGCCGGCGGCGAGCATCACGACCCATGCGCGTCTGGCTCTCATGTGCATGGGATTGTAGCTTCGCGAGCACGAGTCGATGGCGGACCCCACCTGCCCACTGTGCACCGGCCCTGGCGGCGAGGTGCTGACCCAGGACGGATTCTCGCGGGTCGTGCTGGCTGCGGAACCGGGACACCCGGTCGTCTGCCGCGTGATCCTGCAGGAGCACCGGCGGGAAATGACCGACCTGACCGAGCCCGAAGCCGCCCGCCTCATGGCCCGGGTGCGTACCACCGAACGCGCGCTGCGCGATCTGCTCGCGCCGGACAAGATCAACCTGGCCAGTCTCGGCAACCTGGTCCCCCACCTGCATTGGCACGTGATCCCCCGCTGGCGCGACGACCCGCACTTCCCACGGCCGATCTGGGCGGCTCCCGAGCGGGGCGACCGGCAGCCCCCGGCGCTCGCGGAACTCGCCGGCCGCCTGCGGACTGCGCTCAACCGCTGAGGCGCGCAAGGGGCAGGTCCAGCCAGCGGCCCGCGGCCGCAGGAACGAGGCCCCAGCGCACCGGCTGCAATCCCAACGCCCCGCCGATCCAGACCGGTCGGGACGGGCTCAGGAACAGCACCCCATCGCCGACCTGCAGATCCAGGCCCCGTGTGTGATCCGCCTTGCCGGGGCGCAGATCCGTCAGCAGGAAGTGCCAGGGCCCGGGTCCAACGGCGATTCCGAGCCGCAGGCCCAGGCCGCCGCGCCCCGGCTCGTGGCACTCCACGGGCAGTGGCGAACCCGGCTGCCAGTCCAGGATCCAGCCTGCCGTCAGGATCTGCCCCCACGACCCGAGGGGTTCCGGCGCTCCGAGTCCGTGCAGCCACTGGCTGGTGAACGGCGCCGTGCGCGCGAGGATCTCGCGGCGCACTTCGGCCAGCGGCTCGGGTGCCGGCCGCGGGAGCTGCCAGATCCGCAACCCGCGGTCCTCGGCCGGCACGGGCCATTCGCGCAGGCTTGTGACCTCCGTCGCGGTGAGCAGTGGCGGCAGGCGTACCATGCCGCGCACTTCGAGCTCGCGACGGATCCGCTCCCAGGGCGCGGACGCCAGCCGCTCGCCGTGCGGTGCTGGAACGGTGGTCTCGACCGGAGTGGCCCGCAGGATCGGGGTTGGTTCCGTTGCGGGCTCGGGCCCACGCAGGTGGACGAGCTCTGCCCTGGCCGCGGCGAAGGTCGGGGCGATCTGCAGCGCGTGCTCGAAGGCGGCCACCGCGAGTTGCTCCTCGCCGAGTGCAGCCCAGAGCAGGCCCTGTTCGTGCCAGACCTTCGGGTTCATCAGCCCCTCGGCCGTCGCCCGCAGCGCGAGTTTGCGGGCCAGCGCGAACTCCCGGTCGGCGAAGGCCTGCCAGGCGTCCGCGATCAGGCGCTCGGTGTGGCGACGCTGCTTGTGGCGCTCCTTGCGCGAGCTCATGGCGGGCGGACACTGTGCACGAGCACCGCGGGCCGCTCAAATCCCCCGCTCCCCGTGCGCCAGTTCCCGCCTGTCCACCCTGCAGCGCTGCTGCTGCTCCTGAGCGTGCCTCTGCCTGCCCAGGCGGATCGCTACGAACTCGGGCGCCGACTGCGCGAGTTCGAGATCGCCTTCGACCAGCATGCCGACACCGGTGCCCGCAAGCGCGCCTTGCCGCATCTGCAGCGCGCGGTGAGCGCGTTCTTCACGCTGAACCTCGCGGCCGCCGGCCGTTCGCTGAGCGAAGCAACCCACGCGCTGCGCAGCGCCGCACGCCTCGATGCCGCCCAGACCTGGGCGGCGAGCCTCGTGCTGAAACCCACGCGGCCCCTGCTCGATACCGGAACCGAG
>CAZSKV010000708.1:0-6459 GCA_964607495.1 uncultured candidatus Brocadiaceae bacterium | reverse complement strand
GCCCCCCTTGGTTGCGGCTCGGCCGCGATGCGTCAGAATGTGGTTCCACGAGGCAGCCGGCTTTCTAGCATGCCGTCCCCGCCCCGCAGCAAGCCACGCCGAACCATGAGCGATCTCCTGCGCCCGACGAGGATCGTGCTGCCCGTACTGCTGCTGCTCGGCCTCGCGGCGGCCCAGTCCCCCGCCGAACGCCACCTGCAGGCGGCGCGGCAGCTGCGCGCCGAATCCCGGCCAGGACCGGCCCTGCTCGCGGCCGAGCGCGCGCTCGAGCGCGATCCCCGGCACCTCGAGGCCCTCGGGCTCTTCGCCGAGCTCTCGCTGCAGCTCGGCGACACCGATGTCGCGGTGCACGCGTGGCATGCGTGGCTCGATCAATACGACGCGCACAAGGTCCCGCCGCTGCCGGCGAAGGCGCGCGAGGCCGTGCTCGCGCACCTGCGCGCGCACGACCGCGAAACGCGCTCCTGGAACACGCTGCAGGCCGATTACGTGCGCGAGCTGACGACCCTCGCGAAGGACTACCGCGCGCGCAAGGACCTGCTCGCGGCCATCGAGTGCCTGCAACAGATCCTCGAGGTCGAGCCGCACCACGAGGCCGCGGCCCAGGCGATCGCGGAGATCCGGCGCACCGGCGGGCGCGAGGTCGCGGTCGAGGACGCGTTCGCGGGCAGTGATCCGAGTCTCGGCCTCTCGGCCGAGCAGATCGCCGCGCTCGACGCCCAGCACCGCGACTGGGACAAGAGCTGGACCAAGGAGACCGACAACTACCGCTACCGCACGAACGCCGGCCTGCTGGTGCTCGAGACCGCGGCGATCGCGATGGAGCAGATGAACCGCTTCTACCGGCGCTTCTTCCGCTGGAAGGAGGATGGCGGCAAGACGCCACGCATCGAGATCCGGATCTTCCGCACGCGCGACGAGTACCTGAAGCTCGGCCAGAGCCCGGTCGCGTGGTCGGGCGGGCACTTCACCGGCGACGCGGTCGAGACCTTCTGTGGCGGCGTGGCTGGCAAGAGCAGCGCGCTCGACATGTACCGGACGCTGTTCCACGAGGCCGCGCACCAGTTCGTCAGCCTGACCGGACCCTTCGTGCCCGGCTGGTTGAACGAGGCCTACGCGTCGTTCTTCGAGGGCTGCGTGATCCTGTCCAATGGCAGCGTGAAGTGGAACCTGCCGCCCGCCGAGCGCCTGTTCTCGCTGGCCGCGCGGCTCGAGAAGGGCTGGATGTCCGGTCCTGACGACGGGGTCAAGGACGCGACCGGCGAGTGGGCCGCCCCCGAACGCGCGCCGCGCCTGCGCACGATCGTGGCCGGCGGCTACGCCTGGGGTCCGCCCTGGTATGCGCCGACCTGGGGCGTCGTCTACTACCTCTACAACGCGCGCACTGGCGATGGCCGGCTGATCTACCGCGAGGCCCTGCACCGCTACTACGAGTCGTTCAAGCGCGGAGCCGCGCCAGACCCGATTGCGCACTTCGAGGAGATCGTGCTCGCCGGATCGCCGCTCGCGGGCTCGAAGAGCATCGACGCCCTGGACGAGGACTGGCGGCGCTTCATCCTCGGACTGCGCGACCGCGAGACCGGCAAGGCCTCGGCTGCCGACGAGTGGATCGGCTGGGCCGACCAGGCCCTCGCGCGCGGCGACAAGGCGGCCGCGCTCGAACTCTACGAAGCGGCGCGCGAGATGCGGCCCGAGGACGTGGTGCTGCTGGAGAAGACCGCGCGGCTGCTCGAGGAGAGCAAGCTCCTCGCGCGCGCCGCCGACCTGTGGCGCGAACTCGCGCGCACGCTCGAAGTGCGCGAGGAGGCGAGCGGCGAGCGCTACGAGCTGGCGTGCAAGAAGGTGCTCGCGCTCGATCCGCTGGCCCGGGCGCGCGCGCGGCTGCGCCAGACCCTGGCCGAACGCGGTCTCGCGCTCGCGCGCAGCTACGAGAGCCGCAGTCTGCCGACGATGGCGCTCGAGATCGCGCGGCGCATGAGCGCCTCGTTCTCGGTGCAGGAGGCGCTCGCCTACTACGCGCAGGTCGCGGAGCGCAACCGCAAGAGCCTCGCGCGCTGGCGCGTCGCCTACGACGAGAGCTCGCTCGCCGGCTGGGCGGGCGGCGAGGACAGCTACCAGCCGTACGCGGTGCTGCTGCGCGCCGATGTTCCCGCAGCCGACGAACCCGGCGGGATGCGCACGCGCGAGCTCTGCTGCGACGTGACCTTCGACGGCGACTTCTCGCTCGAGGCCGAGATGCAGCTCGACGGCGGCGCGCTCTGCGGTCTCTGCTTCGGCCGCAAGGACGCGAACAACCTGCACGCCGTGCTGTTGCACGAGAAGGGCTTCCTCGACGTCGTGACCAAGCGCGGCCCCGACACCTACGAGACCCGCGACCACCGCCAGGTCGCGGTCGGCCGCGAATGGCACAAACTGCGCATCGACGTCACCGGCCGGGCGGTCGACGTGTATCTCGACGGCTTCTACCTGCGCAGCCTCGAGTTCGGCAGCGAGCAGACCCTGCGCGGCGCGTTCGGGCTGGTGACCGGCCCGGGCAAGGCGCAGTACCGCAACATCCGCCTGCTCGCGCGCGAGCGCTACGACCCGGCGGCGCGCCTCGAACGCCGGTTGGCGATGCAACGCCTCGCGCAGGGCGAGATCCTGCGCCAGCCCGGGACCTTCAGCGGCGAGGCGCCGCCACTTCTCGCGGTCGCCGAGTGGGTGCAGGGCGGGCCCTTGGGCCTGGCGGATCTGGTCGGCCGCCCGGTGCTGCTCGCGCTCTGGTCGCCAGCGCAGGACCGCGTGATTCCGACCGCGGCCTACTACGCGCACCTCGCGCGCACGGGCGCCGAGCGCGGGCTGCAGGTGATCGTGGTCTGCGACTCCGGCACCACGCGCGCGGAACTCACGAGCCACCTCGCGGCGCACCCGATGCCGGGCGTGGCACTCGGGCTCGACCGCGGCAACACGACGTTCGCGAGCTACTGGGTCAAGCAGGGCGGCTTCGGGATGCCGCGTGTGCTGCTGATCGATCGCGGTGGCAAGGTCGTGTTCGAAGGGGATCCCGGCCTGAAGTCGGGCGTCGGCTGGCGGCCCGAGGACGGCGACACCTACGTCGACGCGCCGCTGCGCGCGCTGCTCGGCAGGTAGGCGCCTTCGGGGGCACGCCGTCCAGGATCGGGACGAAGTGGCACTGCCGCGGGCATGCACCCGGTCGATAGGCGTATTGCCATCTCGATGTCCGAGTTCATCCTCTCACCGCTGCCTTGGATCGCGCTGGCAGCGGTTCTTGCTCTTGCGCTGCTCCGGCGGAGCGGTCGGCGTGCCGTGCCAGGTGCGGCGCCGGCCACGGTGACACCGCACGAACGCCTGCAGCGCGAGAATCGCGAGCTGCGTGACCTGATGGCCGGGACCGTGCACGAGCTGCGCACCCCGCTCACGACCGTGCTCGCGGCCATCGAGCTGCTGCAGGGCGGGCACGCCAAGGACCCGGCCGAACGCGAGGAGTTCCTCAACCAGGGACTCGCGGGCTGCCACCACATGATGTTCCTGCTGAACGATCTCCTCGATCACGCGGCCCTGGAGTCCGGCAAGCTGCGCCTCGAGCATCGCGACTGCCCGGTCGGCGAGCTGCTCGGGGAGGCGGTCCGGCTGCTGCGACCGTTCGCGATCGCGCGCGGAGTCCGCCTGCAGATCGAGGTCCCGGCCGGCAACCCGGCCGTGCGCGGGGACCGCCGGCGGATCCTGCAGATCGCGTTCAACCTGCTGGGCAACGCGATGAAGTTCTCGCCTCCCGAGGGCAAGGTGGTGCTGCGTGCCGCGCGGCGCGAGGCGACGATCCGCTTCGAAGTCCTCGACGAGGGCAGCGGTGTGCCGGGGGACAAGCGCGGGCTGCTGTTCACGAAGTTCGGCCAGCTGCACCAGGAACGGACGCCGGCGCCGCACGGCACCGGTCTCGGCCTGTGGCTCAGCCGCACGCTCGTGGAGCAGATGGGCGGCACGATCGGCTACGCGCCCCGCACCGACGTCCAGGGTTCGGTGTTCTGGTTCGAGATGCCGTGCAGCGAGCCCGCGGCGAAGTCGCTCGACAGGGTGCTGAGCATCGGCTAGACAGCCGCGGATGCGCTTGCTCTGCGCCGCACTGCTCGCGACCGCACTCGCCGCCCAGTCGCGCCCGCTCCCGGCCACGCTGCCGGTCGCGAGCCAGCGCTTCATGCCGGCCTCGCGGCTCTGGTCGATCCTCGTGCCGGCACAGTGGCGGCAGCTGACCCCGGACGAGGCCCGCCACCTCGGCGAGAAGGGCACGCTGCCCGAGGATCTGCGCAAACCGACTCCAGGCCGGGATTTCGCGCTCGGTGCGGTCGACACCTGGCTCGGCAAGGGCTTCACCGGGGTGTCGCTGAGCGTGATCGAGGAGGACTCCGAGCTGCAGCTCGACGAGACCGCGGTGCAGCACCTCGGCGAGAGCCTCGGCGCGGCGGCGCGGCAGCGCGGCCTCGACTTCGCGCTCCTCGGCGCGCGGCTGGTCGCGGTCGGCGAGCCCGTGCACCAGGCGATCGAAGTGCAGACGCGCGTCGAGACGGTCGCGAAGGGCCCGCTCTTCCGTACGCACGAACTCTTCGTGCCGACCGGAGGCCGGCTGATCGGACTGCGCTTCCGGGCGCCGGAGGCCGGGTTCGCCTCCCAGCAGGAACTCTTCGGCGCCATGGCACGCAGCCTCACGTTCGCGCGCGCGCAGGCGAAACCCTCGGCCAGGAGCAACAAGCTGCTCTGGGCCGCCGCGATCGGCGCGTTGGTCGGGATGCTGCTGCTCGTGCTGCGCAAGCGGGCGGAGACGCAAGGGCCCTGAGCACCGAGGCCACGCCCGCGGCCGGGGCCGGCCGCCACGGATCCTTGGCTGCGGGCCAGCACCCTCCTACCATGCCCGGCAATTGCCTTCCGCCAGGAAACCATTGGGAACCAAGAAGCCTCTCGAGTCCGCCCCGCGCCCGCTGGACAAGGCCCTGTTCGCATCCGGGCTGCAGTGTGCCAAGCGACTCTATCTCGACTTCCACCACCCCGAGGAAGTCCCGGATCCGAGCGAGAACCAGCTCGCGATGGCCGAGGCCGGCCGGCGGCTCGCCGAGCTGGCGCGTGAGGGTTTCCCGAAGGGCATCGCGATCGACGCGAAGGACTTCGACAAGGCGCTCGAGCAGACGACCGCACAGCTGGCCGAGAAGAAGCCCTGCATCCTCTTCGACGCGGCCTTCCGCCATGGGGACGTAGAGGTCCGCTCCGACGTCGCGATCGTGCAGGGGGACGGCTCGCTCTCCGTCTTCGAGGTGAAGTCGGGCACGAAGGTCAAGCCCAGGCACGTGATGGACGTCGCGCTGCAGATGTACGTGATCGAGGCGAACGGCTATCGCGTGCGCACGACGAACATCCTGCACGTGAACGCGCAGTACCGTCACGCCGCGGAGGGCAAGTACCCGGCGCACGAGCTGTTCAAGAACGCGGACGTGACCGACCGCGCGCGCAAGCAGCAGAAGAAGGTGCAGGACGAGCTCGAGGCCTTCCGCGCGCTGCTGCAAGACCCCGCGACCATGGATCTGCCGACCGGGACCTGGTGCCGCGAGCCCTTCCCCTGCGTGTTCCTCGCGAGCTGCCGCGGCGAAGGGCCCGATCACCCGCTGATGGACCTGCCGGAGCTCACGCGCCAGCAGGAGCAGAAGCTCCACGAGCAGGGCATCGTCGACCTCGCGACCCTCGACCCGCAGACGCCGGGGCTCTCCCCGGTGCAGGGTCGCTGCCTGCGCGCCGTGCGCGAGGGCAAGCCGGTGTTCGAGGAGTTCGTGCGGCGCGAGCTGCTGACCGAGCTCGAGTTCCCGCTGATCTTCGTGCACGTGGAGTTCCTGCTCGAAGTGCTGCCGCGCTTCGTCGGCACGCGGCCCTGGCAGCAGATCCCCTACCTCTTCGGCGCCCACCTCGTCCACGAGGACGGCAAGGTCGAGGTGAAGTGCCATGTCGCCGAGGACGGTGACCCGCGCCTCGGCTTCGTCCACGCGTTCGCGGCTGCGACCAGGGGCGAGGGCATGTTGATGCTCTTCTCGAACTACTTCGAGGCCCGCCTGCGCGACATGCTCGAGGACCTCCAGGGCCAGCAGACCGCGAAGTCGGAACTGCGCCTGCTGCTGAACATGCCGTACCTCGAGATGCAGCACCTCGTGCAGGCCGGCGTCTACCACCCCGGATTCCGCGGGATCTTCGACCTCGAGCACGTGGCGCCCGCGCTGCTCGGCCAGGCCGGGGACAGCGCGATCGAGTCGCCGCAGGGCGCGATGCAGAGCTACCTGAGGCTCACGAACTCGCGCACGCGGGCCAACACGAAGACCAAGCTGCGCGAGGAGCTGCTCGGCTACGTGCGCATGCGCAGCGAGCAGATGCTCAAGATCTACCGTCTGCTGACGACAGCCGCGCAGTGAGCGCGCGCCGCTCGGCCTC
>CAZSKV010000707.1:0-3365 GCA_964607495.1 uncultured candidatus Brocadiaceae bacterium | reverse complement strand
CCGCCGCCTGGGTGGTGATGGCGCTTGCGCAGTTGGGTTGCGGCGATGAGGCGACCGAAGTGTTCCATATGCTGAACCCGATCAACCACGCGCGGTCGATGGTCGATGCGGAGCGCTACAAGATCGAGCCGTACGTGATGGCCGGCGACGTCTACTCGAATCCGGCCCATCCCGGCCGTGGCGGCTGGTCCTGGTACACCGGGTCGGCAGGCTGGCTGTACCGCGCCGGCATCGAGTGGATCCTCGGCGTCCGCGTGCGTGGCACGACGCTGTCGATCGATCCTTGCGTGCCGCGGGCGTGGCGCGGGTTCGAGATCGAGCTCCGCCACCGCAGCTCCCGCTACCGGATCGTGGTCGAGAACCCGCACGGCAGGATGCGCGGCGTCGCGACCGTCGAGCTCGATGGGGTACGGCTGGCCACGGCGTTGGCGTCGATCCCCCTGGTCGACGATGCCGCCCTGCACCAGGTGCGCGTCGTGCTCGGCTGACGCGCAGCGGGGCAGCCGCGCGCGCTACGGGACCACGTGGATCGCGACCGGGTTGGATGCGAAGTCCCAGAGCGTGCCGTCCTGGGCGTACGCGAAGTGGAAGGTCTTGCCGAGCAGGCCTGGCAGCGGCGGGATCGCGAGCTGGATCGTCGCCTTGCCGGTGGCGTCGAGGGTGCCGAGGAAGCCGGGGATGCTCACGGTCGCGAGCGTCAGGCCATCGGGGTTCAGCGGCATGCGGATGTTGCCGGGGGGACCGGGCAGCAGGAAGCCGGGGTCGGTGCCGGAGAGCGTGCCGAGCAGCACGTAGGGCTTGTTGGCCTTCGCGGGGTTCGCGAGGGAGAAGGTCACGAGGGCGCCGCTCGCTTGCGAGGTTGCGTTGGTGTCGACGCCGAGGGGCAGCGACGCGACGGACCTGGCGCCGACCCAGGTGTTCCAGCCCGAGCCCGATGAGTACTCGTGGTGGTACCAGAAGGTCGCGTCGTCCACGGGGTCGACGACGACCGCGCTGTAGTCGCCCCAGCGGCTCGTCGCGTAGAGGCCTGTGGTCGGCTTGACGATATCCATCGGCCGCATCGTGCCCGGCGGGTCGGTCGCCAGGCGGTAGGCGCGGCCGATCGAGATGTACTCGGTGGGGGAGGAGCGCGCGAAGCAGGTCATCGCGTTGCCGAAGGCGTCGACCGAGATGCTGTTGAACGAGGTGTAGATGCCGGCGCCGGGGTTGATGTCGCCGGACTGCGCGAGGGAAGGCGTACCGCTGGTCGGCCAGCCGTTCATCTTGAACTCGTACCAGCGGGCGAGCGTCGGGTTGCCGATGTGATGGCAGGCCCAGAGCGAGCCGTTGCGGTAGACGCAGCTCCAGAACCGCGTGCCGAAGGTCGTGACGCGCGTCGTCGTGCCGAGCTGCGGCAGTGAGTTGGGGGCCGAGTAGGCGGGGACGCCGAGCGTCGTCGTCGTGCGCACCGGCGCCGTCAGCGGGTTGGTGATCGCATGGAAGCGCACCTGGTTGCCGCCGATCGCCTCGACGAGGTACATCGCGGGCGCGGTGCCGTAGATCACCGGCAGGCCGTGCGACTGCGTGCCGGTGATCAGGTCGTAGCGGACCGTGGCCGGCGGCTGGCCCGCGAGCAGCGACGGTTTGTCGAGGGTCACCAGCAGGTACTTGGTGGCGCCGGTGAAGAAGTCGGCCGAGAGGTAGACCGCGTTCGCGTCGACCGCGAGGTTCGGCGAGTCGATGTCGTTGCCGCCGGCCTGCGTGGTCACGTTCAGGCGGTACTTGTGCCAGGTGCCGTTGGGGTCGTCGTCGTCGCTGACCGCGAGCAGGAAGAACGACCCCGGGGGGCTCGCGCGCTCGGCGGCCATCGCCAGGTACCGCCGCGCATGCGGGTCGTAGACCACCTCGGGATCGAACACGAAGTTGGTGGCGCCGAGGCTGCCCCAGAAGCCGCCGGTGTTGTTGATCATCTGCGCGAAGGTCCGCCTGCCGCTCTTCTCGAAGAACGCGAGCTCGCCATTCACGATCGTGATCACGTGGCGGGGGCCAACTGCGACATGCGGGTCCGGGGGCGTCCAACCGGTGTTGGTGTGGGCGATGAAGCCGTGGTCGATCGTGCCCGCCGGGTGCAGGTCGCCACCGTTGGGCAGCGTGTGGGCCGGGGGCGCGTAGGTCGGCGGATCGTGCGGCGTCGCCTCGCTGGCGACGATCCGCGCCATGGCCGGAGCGGGTGCTTGCGGCCAGGTTGCGGTGGGCGCGGGCTCGGGCCGCGCGGGCAGCGACGGCGGCAGCCAGAGCGTCAGGCCGGCGGCGTCGGCGTCGCCTTCGCACGCGCCCGACCACGCGAGTCCGAGCTGTCCCTGCGGGCCGAACGCGAGGCAGCTGGCGCGGGTCTGCGCGCGCTCGACCTGCTCGATGCCGCCGACGGGCACGAAGCCGGGCGCGAAGCGCTGCACGCAGGCGCGTTCGCCGTGCGTGTAGGCCAGGGCGAACCCGCCGCGCGCCGAAGCGGCGAGGCAGACGCCGCTCTGCGGCTGGTCGCCCGCGACCGCGAGGCAGTGGGCCGGGCCGACCTCGCGGCCGCGGACCTCGCAGGCAAGGATGTCGTAGTGCTCGGCATGGCGCGAGTTGTCCAGCCACGCGATCGTGAAGCCCTGCGCGCTCGCCGCGACGCTCGGCTCGATCGCGTGGGGCCCGGCCGCGACCTGCAGCACCGGGCCGAGGCTGCCGTCCGCAGCCAGCACGGCCGCGCGCACACCGGCGGGGCGGCGGTCGGCCGCGAACGCGGTCCAGGCGATGACGACTGCGCCATCGCTCCGCGTCGCGAGGCTCAGCTGTTGCTCGCCGTCCCCGCGCGGGTCGAGGCGCTGTTCGCCGCCGCAGGGCCGGCCGGTGGCGTCGAACGCGCGCACGCAGCCACGGCGTGTGCCGTCCGCTTCCTGCGTGATCCAGGCCGCGACGCAGCCGGCGCCGCGCGCCGCGAGCTGCAGTCCGGACTGGTCGCCGCGGGTCGTATCGTGCACCAGGATCTCGGTGCCGTCCGGGCGGCGCAGATAGCAGCCACCCTGGTCGCCATCCTGGCCGAAGGCCACGTATCCGAGCCAGGGGCGGCCGTCGCTGCCGACCGCGAGCGCGGGTTCGCGCTGCTGCCGGTCAGGGCTCGCGAAGACCGGCAGCTCGCCGCCGCGGCGCCTGCCGTCGGCCGCGAAGCGCTGCCAGTAGCTGCCGGCGGCGCCGTCCTGCTGGCGGCGCGAATGCCAGGCAACCAGCAGGTCACCGTCCGGAGCGAACGCGAGCACGGCCTGGTCCTGCGTGGCCGGTACGAAGGTGTTGGCGCGCAGGTCGATGCGGGTCGGCGTCGGCTCTGGCGTGCCCAGCGCCAGCGC
>CAZSKV010000706.1:0-1543 GCA_964607495.1 uncultured candidatus Brocadiaceae bacterium | reverse complement strand
CGGCGTCGGCGCCGAGTCGTTGTCGGCCGCCGAGTCGCGCATCCGGGACGTCGACGTCGCGCTCGAGACCTCGGAACTGACGCGGAACTCGATCATGCAGCAGGCTGCGATCGCGATCCTCGGCCAGGCGAACGCGCAGCCGCAGGTGGCGTTGAGCCTGCTGCGCAGCTGAGCCGGAACCAGACATTCCTTTGCCGTGACGGGGGGGCGCATCGCTACGGCGGGCGCTCCCCCGACTTAGTTCCTGGTTCCGGGGCCGGCGCCTTGCGTGCGCCTGCCGCAGGCGGCATAGCAGACCTGCATGCCCTCCGACGCAGACCTCGTCGCGCGACTGCGCCGCCTGTGCCTGGCGCTGCCCGCGACCAGCGAGACGGCCGCCTTCGGGCACCCGAACTGGCGGGTCGGCAAGAAGACCTTCGCCGTGTTCGAGCACTACCATGGTCGCCGCTGCATCTGCTTCAAGACGACGTTCCTCGAGCAGCAGGCCTTGATCCAGGAGCCACGGTTCTTCCCCGCGCCGTACGTCGGCAGGCACGGGTGGGTGTCGCTGGACGTCGACATGGGGCTCGACTGGGAGGAGGTCCGCCAGTTCGTGGTGCAGAGCCACCGTGCCGTCGCGCCACCCAGGCTGCTGCGGAAACCGCGCGGGTGAGACACGCCGTGCGGACATGCGCGGTCCTTGGCAGGTAGGATCGGCTGGTCGATGCGGCACGAGCTCGAGGCTATCGAAGCGCAAGTCGAGAGGTTCGTCCTCACGCTCGCCGCAAGGGCCCAGCGCATCCACGACGCGCTCGAGCACCTCGCGGGCCTGACCCGGGCGCTGTTCCGGCTCTCCTCGCACGACGGGGCGGCGATCGACGCCTGGATGCAGGCGGAGCAATTCGCAGAGGATGCGGCCGGCTATTTCCGCAGCCACAAGGCACCGGGTACGACCGCGGACGCGATCAGCGTCCTCTGGGATCGGCGCGAGCGCGACAATCCGGCCGCCCGCCGCCGGCTCTTCGCGCTGCGACGGATCGGCGGCGACCTTGCGCGCGTGCGCGAGCGCCTGCCGGGCGTGGCCCGGATCTACTGGCAGGACGTGACGAATGTCGCCGTCGTTTCACCCGCGTTCGACCTCCCCGCCGCGCTGCCGCCGGACTTCGACTGGCGCAGGCATCACACCTACGATGCGGTGACGCCCGCACACGACCCCACGGGCGCGGTCCGTTGGAGTGCGCCGGGCGTCGAGCAGCGCGGCGAGCGCCTGAGCGCGTCGGCATCGATACCCGTGCACGAGAACGGCACCTTCGTCGGACTCTGGTCGATCGATGTGCCGCTGGACACGATCCACCACGACTGCATCGACGAACGGCTCGCGGCCGCACACGAGAGCTTCCTGGTCGACCATGCGGGTCGGATCGTGGCCCATGCCGCGACCGGGACCGATGCGGCCACCGGGCCGGCACTGCGCGAGAGCCTCGCCGCGCTGGGCGGCGACCTCGCACGCCTGGACCTGGAAACCCTGGTCCGCGCGGGGCACGGCACGCGCGAGATCATCGAC
>CAZSKV010000705.1:0-16806 GCA_964607495.1 uncultured candidatus Brocadiaceae bacterium | reverse complement strand
GTGTGGTCGTGTTCCTCGCGGCGTTCCTGAAGGGGATCCCGGCGTTGCCGTTGGCGACCGACACGCGTGCAGGGCTGATCGCGCAGATCCTGGCCATGGGCGCGGCCGCAGCCCTCGCGCTGCCCTGGGCCTGGCTCGGCTGGCCGGCGCTCGCGACAACCAGCCTGCTCTACGCGTTGCTCGCGCGCGTGCCGGTCGTCGTGATCACCTGGCTCGGGCTGCACGCGGCCTGGGGCACGCACTACGAGAAGTTCGGGCCGCGGGACTACGCGGGCTTCACGCCGAACGAGGCCGCGTTCTGGCTCGGGTTCACGCAGCTCACGATCTGGCCGGCGTTCACGCTCGTGTTCGGCGGGCTCTGTGGCACGCTCGTGGCGAACGCCGGCAGCCGGCGCCCGGCTCGAGAACCGGCCTCAGCGTGACGGCAGCTTGCCGAGATGGCGTTCGCGCGGACCCTGGTAGAGCTGACGCGGCCGGCCGATCTTGAACGCAGCGTCCTTGCGCAGTTCGAGCCAGTGCGCGATCCAGCCGGGCAGACGGCCGATCGCGAAGAGCACCGTGAACATGTTCACGGGGATGCCGATCGCCTCGTAAATCACACCCGAATAGAAGTCGACGTTCGGATAGAGGCGGCGGCTGACGAAGTACTCGTCGCGCAGCGCGATCTCCTCGAGGCGCATCGCGATGTCGAGCAGGCGGCTGCTCGTGCCCATCCGGGCGATGACTTCCTTGCACGTGCGCTTCAGGATCGCGGCGCGCGGGTCGTAGCTCTTGTAGACGCGGTGGCCGAAACCCATCAGCCGCGCGGTGTCGTTCTTGTCCTTCGCGCGGCCCAGGAAGTGGTCGGCGCTGCCGCCCTCCGCGGCGATCGCCTGCAGCATCTCGATCACCTCCTGGTTGGCGCCGCCGTGCAGCGGCCCCCAGAGCGCGCTGATGCCGGCCGAGATGCTCGCAAACAGGTTCGCGCGGGAGGAACCGACCATGCGCACGGTGCTGGTCGAGCAGTTCTGCTCGTGGTCGGCGTGCAGGATCAGCAGCTGATCGATCGCGCGCGTGACCACGGGATCCGGCGCGTAGTCCTCGCACGGAGTGCCGAAGAGCATGCGCAGGAAGTTCGCCGAGTACGCGAGGTCGTTGCGCGGGTAGAGCAGCGGCTGGCCGAGCGAGTGCTTGTACGACCAGGCTGCGATCGTCGGCACCTTGGCGATCAGGCGCACGATCGTCTTCTCGTCCTCGCGCTCCTGCTGCGGCCGCTGGTAGAAGGTCGCGAGCGCCCCGATGGCGGCCGCGCAGACCGGCATCGGGTGCGCGTCCTTCGGCAGCGCCTGGAAGAAGCGCCGGAAGTCCTCGTGCACCATCGTGTGCCGCGTGATCTCGCCGGTGAACGCGGCCAGCTGCGCGGGCGTCGGCAGTTCGCCATGGATCAGCAACCACGCGACCTCGAGGAACGTGCTGCGCTCGGCGAGCTCCTCGATCGGATAGCCGCGGTAGCGCAGGATCCCCTTCTCGCCGTCGATGAAGGTGATCGCGCTCTGGCAGGCGCCGGTGTTCGCGAAACCCGGATCGAGCGTGATCAGTCCCGTGGCGCTGCGCAGTTTGCCGACGTCGATCGCGGCCTCACCCTCGCTGCCGCGCAGCACCGGGAGCGCGACGGTCTTGCCTTCGAACGTGATCTCGACTTGGTTCTGGTTGGGCATGCTGGATCGATCTGGCGAGAGGATACGCAGCGGCCGCGAATTCCTCGAACATGCAGCGGACGGATCCAATGCGAGCATCGAGCCGTTGCCGGGCCCGCGTTAGGATGGTCGGTGCCATGCGCACCGAGTCCGCGAGCCTTGCGCCAGCCGCCGCGACCCCGGCAGGGGCGCCTGGCCGCCGCGACGCGGGGTCGGCGCAGCGATGACTCCAGGTCCGGCCCTGTTCGTGGCTGCGTTCGGCCTCCTGGCGAGTCTCTTCTGCAGCCGCCAGCGCTGGCTCTGGCTCGTGATGACGTGTACCGGGGCCTTGGCGACGATCGCCACCGCGGCGCTCGCCTTCGCCCGCGGCACTCCCTGGACATGGCAGGGCGGGTTCCGGATCGGCGGCGAGATGGTCGCCTTGCATTGCGACGCCGTGGCGGCGCTGTTCCTGGCCCTGCACGGTCTGGTGGGTGCGGCCGGCGCGGTGTATGCGATGGAGTACTGGCATGACACCGCGCATCCGCGCACTGCACCGCTCGGACGGGTGTTCTGGAGCCTCCTCCTGCTGAGCATCCTGTCGGTGCTCGTGGCCGCCAACGGACTGCACTTCCTGATCAGCTGGGAGCTGTTCACGCTGAGCGCCTACTGCCTGATCACGCTCGAGCGTCGGCGGCCCGACGTACGTGCCGCCGGCTGGCTCTACCTCGGGGCGTCGCACACGGCGACGCTCGCGCTCTTCGCGTTCTTCGCTGCGCTGGCGGCGACCACCGGCAGCTGGCAGCTCGGTCCGATGCACGATCGCACCGAACTCGCGCCGCTGCTCTGGCTGGCGCTCTTCGGCTTCGGCATGAAGGCCGGCGTCTTCCCGCTGCACATCTGGCTGCCTTCGGCGCATGCGAACGCGCCGAGCCACGTCTCGGCGATGATGTCCGGAGTCACGATCAAGCTCGGCATCTACGGCCTCGTGCGCTTCAGCGGCTGGCTGCCGACGCCGCCCGCGCTCGGCCTCGTGATCGTGAGCCTGGGGCTGCTCAGCGCGATCCTGGGCGTCGCGTTCGCGCTCGGTCAACACGACCTCAAGCGGCTGCTCGCCTACCACAGCGTCGAGAACATCGGCATCATCCTGATCGGGCTCGGCTTCGCGTTGGTCGCCGTGGAGCATCGCGCCAATGCCTGGGGCCGGCTGGCGCTCGCCGGCGGCCTGCTGCACGTTTGGAATCACGGCATCTTCAAGGCGCTGCTCTTCTTCGGCGCAGGATCGGTCCTGCACGCGACCGGGACGCGCGAGATGAGCCGGCTCGGTGGGCTGTGGCGGTCGATGCCGTGGACGGCCTCGCTCTTCGGCCTCGGCGCCATGGCGATCGCCGGCCTGCCGCCGTGGAATGGCTTCGTCAGCGAGTGGCTGGTCTACCTTGGTCTCTTCGAGGCCGCGATCGCACATCGCGAGACCGCGTGGGCGGCGCTGCCGGCAGCGATCGCGCTCGGCGTGACCGGAGCGCTCGCCCTGGCCTGCTTCGTGAAGGTGTGCGGCGTCGTGTTCCTCGGCGCTCCGCGCACGGCGGCCGCTGCCCACGCCCACGAGACCGGCTTCGCGATGCGCCTGCCCATGGTGGTGCTCGCGCTCTTCTGCGTGGCGATCGGACTCGCCCCGACGCTGTTCTGGCCGGCGATCGCGCGGGCGGTCGGCGACTGGCATCCGGACTGGCGCGACGCGGCTCTGCCCCCCGGGCTGGCGGTTCTCGGTCGCTGCCATGTGATCCTGGCGCTCGTCGCCGCCACGGCAGCCTTCGGCCTCTTGCGGCAGGCCCGTCGCAACGGCATCCGGCGCGCCCTGACCTGGGACTGCGGCTACGCGGCGCCGACCCCGCGCATGCAGTACACCGCCGGCGGGATGGCCGCGCTGATCACCCAGGGTTTCGCGTGGATCCTGCGGCCGGTCCGGCATCGGCAGCTGCCGAGCGGCATGTTCCCGGGCCCCAGCGTCTGCGAGGAGCACACGCCCGAAACCGTGCTCGAACGGGTCGTCGAGCCGCTCGGCCGCGGCGTGATGCGCGCGGCCGCGTTCGCGCGCCGGCTGCAACACGGGCGCCTGCAGGCCTACGTGCTCTACCTGCTGGTCGGCCTGCTCGGCCTGGCGCTGGTCGTGTGGACCACAGGAGCCGCGCCATGAACGCACTGGGAGGCGACGGGCGATGTACCTGAACCTCGAGCAGGTGGCCGAGTCGTTCGGCGTATCGGCACGGACGGTCGAGGACTGGATCGAAGCCGAAGGACTGCCGCACGTCGTCGACCGCGGGCGGCGCCTCTTCGACCGCGCGCAGGTCGCCCGCTGGGCCGTCGCGCGCGGCCTCGGCGTACCCGCCGGTTTCCTGACCGCCGACAACCCGGTGTTCGCGACCGGGTGCCGGCTGTTGCCGCTGCTGCTGGCCGGCGGGATCTGGCGCGACGTGGCCGCGGCCGAAGTGCTGCCGGTGATCGGCCGCATCTGCGCCGGGCTGCCGGGCGCCAGCCCACAGATCCAGGAACTGCTGCGCACGCGGATCGGCACGAGCGGCGGGATCGCCTGGCCGCTCGTCGGCGGCGGCGTAGCGCTGCCGCACCC
Source organism: uncultured candidatus Brocadiaceae bacterium (assembly GCA_964607495.1). Classification (GTDB taxonomy): domain Bacteria; phylum Planctomycetota; class UBA1135; order UBA1135; family UBA2386; genus CAZSKV01. The sequence goes on along the minus strand of CAZSKV010000705.1, from coordinate 12,525 downwards.
GAGCACCCGGGTCGCGCTCGGGCGCGACGCCGGCCTGCTGGCGCTGATCCTGCTGCGCGAGCCGTTGCCGACCGTGCAGCCTCCGCCTGACGGCGTGCCGGTGCGGACCCTGTGGTTCTTCATCGCGCCCTCGCCGCGCGCCCATCTCGATCTGCTCGGCCGCCTGGGCCGCGCGCTCGGGCGCGAGGGCCTGCGCACCGCAGTGCGCGACCTCGCTGCCGATCCCGTGATCCTGCAGGAAGTGGCTGCAGCCGATGTGGTGCCGGCATCAGAACGGGAGGCGGGCTCATGATGCCGGCGCCGGTCGAGGTCGCCGGCCGGTTCACGCTCTGGCTGCTTCTCGCGCCGCTGCTGCCCGGCCTGATCAACAAGGTCAAGGCCTGGGTCGCCGGCCGCCGTGGGCCGCCGGTGCTGCAGCTCTACTACGATCTCCTCCGCCTGTGGCAGAAATCGGTCGTGCTGTCTTCGCTCGCCTCGCCCGGCTTCGTGATCGGACCGGCGGTGGCCTTCGTCGCGGTGCTCGGCGCCGCGCTGCTGCTGCCGCTCGGTCCCTTCGGGGCGGCGCTGAGCTTCCGCGGCGACCTGCTGCTCTGGATCTACCTGCTCGCGCTCGCCCGGTTCTGCCTCGCGTGGTCGGCGATGGAGACCGGCTCTGCCTTCACGGGCATGGGCGTCGCCCGCGAGGTCAGCTATGCGATCCTCGCCGAGGCGGCGGTGATCACCGCGATGCTCTCGCTGAGCATGCACACCGGCAGCCTGTCGCTGACCACCATGCTGACGCCCGCGGGCGGCGCCGGTGCCGTGCTGTTGGCTGCCGGCCTGTTCACGGTGCTGCTCGCCGAGAACTGCCGCGTGCCCTTCGACGACCCGAACACGCACCTCGAGCTCACGATGGTCCACGAGGTGATGGTGCTGGATCACAGCGGCCCACCACTGGCTGTGGTCCTGCACGGCGCGGCGACCAAGCTGCTGCTCTTCGCGCTGCTCCTGACCGAAGCGATGCTGCCGCTAGAGGCCATGTCCCCGCCGGCCGCCGTGGGAGCGATGGCCAGCGGCGTGCTGGCCGTCGCCGTCGGCGTGGGCCTTGTCGAGTCGCTGCTGGCCCGGCTCGCGCTCCGGCACGTACCCTTCCTGCAGACTGTCGCCTTCCTGCTCTGCGTGTTTGCGCTGCTGATCGACTGGAAGGGAGGCATGCCATGACTTCCGAGCTGAACCTGCTGGTCGGGATCGCGATGGGCCTGAACCTGCTCGCGCTCGCGAGCACGCGGTTGAGCTCGATGATCTCGACCGTCGCGGTGCAGGGCGTCGTGCTCGGCGCGATGCCGCTGTGGATCCCGAGCGAGAACCCCGGACTCGTGATCGGCGTCGCGGTGGTGACGATCGTGGTCAAGGGCCTGGTGATTCCCGCACTGCTGAAGCGGGCGATCCGGGCCGCCCACATCGATCGCGAGGTGGCGCCCTTCCTCGGCTTCGTGCCGTCGCTGCTGCTCGGCGCCGGCGGCACGATCGTGGCCGTCGCCGGCGCGAGCGCCCTGCCCTTGCTGGCCGAGCACGAGGGTTCGCTCCTCGTGTCCGGGAGCCTGGCCTCGGTGCTCACCGGCTTCGTGATGCTGATCGGCCGCGCGAAGGCGCTGTCACAGGTCTGCGGCTACCTGATCCTCGAGAACGGCATCTACCTCTTCGGTCTCCTGCTGATCCACTCGACCCCGCTGCTGGTCGAGACCGGCATCCTGCTCGATCTGACCGTCGGCGTGTTCGTGATCGGCATCATCGTCGACCGCATCCAGCGCGCCTTCGATTCCCTCGACACCCGCAAGCTCACGGTGCTCCGGGAATGATCGACTCGCTGCTGATCGTGGTGCCGCTGGCTGGTGCGGCCCTGACCCCGCTCTGGCCGGTGGCGCGCACGCGTCCCTGGCTGCTGCCGGCCACGGCCCTGCTGCACAGCGTGCTCTCGATCTGGCTGCTGATCGCTCCGCCGACGGTCGCGGCGGGTTCGTGGCTCGCATTCGACGCGTTGAGCCGTGCGGTGTTGCCGGCCGTGTCGCTGCTGTTCCTCTTCTGCGCGATCTACTGCGTCTACTACCTGCAGCTGCGCCCCGAGCGTGACAACCGCACGTTCGTCGCCCTCCTGCTCGCCGTGCTCGGTCTCCTGAGCGCGGGGCACATGGCGCGGCATCTCGGCGTACTGTGGATCGCAGTCGAGGCGGTCACGCTCGCAGCGCTGCCGCTGTTGCACTTCAACGGCACGCCGCGCGCATTCGAGGCGACCTGGAAGTACCTGCTGATCGGCGGGACCGGCATCGCCCTGTCGCTGCTGGGCTCGTTCTGCCTTGGCTATGCGTCCCTGCACGGCGGCGGCAGCGGCGATCTGACCTTCGCCGCGCTCGCGGCCCAGGCCAGGGGACTTTCGCACCCCTGGGTGCTCGCTGCGTGGGTCCTGCTGCTCGCCGGCTACGGCACGAAGATGGGGCTGGCGCCGATGCACACCTGGAAGCCGGACGCCTATGGCGAGGCCCCGGGCGTCGTCGGCGCGGTCCTGGCCGGCGGCGTGACCACGGTCGCGTTCACGGCCCTGCTGCGGGTCCGGCAGGTGATCGCAGCCGCCGGCGAGTCCGTGGTCGCCGAGCGCACGCTGCTGGTGCTCGGGGTGTTCTCGATGCTGGTCGCCGCCCTCTTCTTGCTGGCCACGCGCGACTTCAAGCGCATGCTCGCCTACTCGAGCATCGAGCACATGGGGATCCTGACCTTCGGCGCGGCGCTCGGGGCAGCCGGCACCTGGGCTGCGCTCTTCCACGTGTGGACCAACAGCTTGACCAAGGGGGCGCTCTTCCTCGCCGCGGGCAACATCAGGCGCGCGGCTGGGGCCCGCACCACGGACGAGGTGTCGGGCATGCACTGGCTGACGCCACGCTCGGCGCTGCTCTTCGTCTGCGGCATGTTCGCGGTCACCGCGCTGCCGCCCTTCGGCCCGTTCTTCAGCGAGCTGCGGATCGTGCACGCGGCGCTCGCGACGCAGCACTTCGTCGCCACGGTCCTGTTCCTCTGCTGCCTGCTCTTCGCGTTCTTCGGTCTCACGCGACTCGTGTTCGCGATCATCGATGGCCGACCGCAGGGCGACGCCAGGATCCGCGGCCGCAAGTTCCCCGAGTCGGCGGGCCTCGTGCTGCCGCCGCTCGTGCTGCTCCTGGTCTCGCTCTGGCTCGGCGTGGCGCCGCCGGCCATCCTGTACGACACCTGGACCGCGGCGATCGCGCAGCTCTTCGGGACGCCATGACCCATCCCGCCGCATTCGCGCTCCTGGCCAACGCGACCAGCCTGCCGTGGCAGCAGGTGCCGGAGCTGCCGATCGCCGACCTGGTCGCGGCAACCGGCGATGCCCTCGGGAAGGGAGGCCGGCTCTGCGCGTGGTTCGGCGTGCCGGATGCCGAGGGGACCCGACTCGTCGCGATCCTGGCCTTCGACGCCGACGGCACCCTGGCGGTCGCGCGCTGCGCTCCGGTGACCGGCGCCTACCCTGCGCTCACGGTCGCCCAGCCGCAAGCGCACCTCTTCGAGCGTGAGGTGCACGAGCTGCACGGCCTGCTGCCGGAAGGCCATCCCTGGCTCGGGCCGGTCCGGGCCACGGGTGGCACCGCGCCGCGCGAGCACACGTTCTTCCGCGTCTCCGGCCACGAAGTGCACGAAGTGGCCGTCGGCCCCGTGCACGCGGGGATCATCGAACCGGGCCACTTCCGCTTCCAATGCTCCGGTGAGGAGGTCCTGCACCTCGAGATCGCGCTCGGCTACCAGCACCGCGGCATCGAACGCGCGCTGCGCGGCGGCCCGCACCCGGCCACCTTGGTGGCGATCGAGGCCGTCGCCGGCGACTCCACGATCGCGCACGCGACCGCGCATGCGATGGTCCTCGAGGCGCTCGCCGGATCCGAGGCCCCGCTGCGCGCGCAGTGGTTGCGCGCCCTGGCGCTGGAACTCGAACGCCTCGCCAACCACGCGGGCGACCTCGGCGCGCTCGCGCAGGACGTCGCCTTCCTGCCGACCGCCGCGGCCTGTGGCCGCCTGCGCGGGGAGTTCCTGAACCTGACGGCGCTGCTCTGCGGCAACCGCTTCGGGCGCGGGCTCGTGCGGCCCTTCGGCTGCCGCCACGATCTCGAACCGGAACGGTGTGGCCGGCTGCAGGCGGGCCTGCGGGTCGCGCTCGCGGATCTCGAGCAGGCCGCGGCCTGGTTCTGGGGCGCAATCTCGGTGCGCGCGCGCTGCGAGAACACCGGCACCCTGACCACGCAGCAGGCGCAGGAACTCGGGCTCGTCGGCCCTGCCGCCCGGGCGTGCGGCCTCGTCCGCGACGTACGCTTCGACCATCCAAGCGGCTGGTACCGCCTGGCCGAGATGCCGGTTGCCGTCTGGCCCGGTGGGGACGTACTCGCGCGTGCACGCGTGCGCTGGCTCGAGGCGCAGCGCGCCGGCGAGTTCCTCACGCAGCAGCTGGCTGCTCCGCCCCCGGGAAGCCAGCAGGGCGCGGCCGCCGCGCTCGCACCCGACTCTCTCGCCGTGGCGCTGGTCGAGGGCTGGCGCGGTGAACTCTGCCACGCCGCAGTGACCGACGCGACCGGTCGCTTCCTGCACTACAAGATCGTCGATCCCTCGTTCCACAACTGGCCCGGCCTCGCCCTGGCGATGCGCGGCCAGGCGATCTCCGATTTCCCGCTCTGCAACAAGAGCTTCAACCTCTCGTACTGCGGCTTCGACCTCTGAACCCATGTTCCTGATCGACACGCTCGCCCATCGGCTCAAGCACGGCTGCCGAACGATGGGGTATCCCGGCGGACCACCGCCACAGCTCCCGGACCGGCACGGCGGTGGGTTGCGCGTCGAGACCGACCAATGCGCCGCCGGCTGTGCCGCGTGCACGCCGGTGTGTCCGACCGCCGCGATCACACGCCCTCCGGGCCAGGCAGTCGCCCTCGATCTCGGTCGCTGCGTGTTCTGCGCCGCGTGCGTGGAGGTCTGTCCAACCGGCGCGATCACGGCGACGGGCGACCACCGCCTCGCAGCAGCCCGCCTCGAAGACCTCGTGCTCGGCGGCACGGGCAAGGAAGAAGTGCGGCTGGCGAGCGGGCTCGACGCGAAGCTGCGGCGTCTCTTCGGCCGTTCCCTTCGCCTGCGCCAGGTCAGCGCCGGCGGCTGCAACGCCTGCGAGCTCGACACCAACGTGCTCAACACGATCGGTTGGGACTTGAGCCGCTTCGGCATCCAGTTCGTCGCTTCGCCCAGACATGCCGACGGGATCCTGATCACCGGGGCGGTGTCCGAGAACATGGTGCTCGCGGTGCACAAGACCTGGGCCGCGGTGCCGGCTCCGAAGCTCGTGATCGCGGTCGGCGCCTGCGCGATCCGTGGCGGGCCCTTCGTGGACAATCCCGAAGTCAAGAACGGTGCTGCTGGCCTGCTCCCGGTCGATCTCTTCGTGCCCGGCTGTCCCCCCCACCCTCTGACGATCCTGGACGGACTCTTGCGGCTGTTGGGTCGCCTCGAGCAGGATCAGACCGCGCGCGTCACGACGTAGTTCCAGCTGGTCCCGGCACCGAACGAGAGCAGGAGCGCGACCTGGCCCGCCCGCACCGGGTCGACGGCGATCGTGCGCTCGGGAACCGTGATGTTGCCCTGCGGATCGCGCTTCGCGATCGTGCCGTAGCGGACCTCGCGACGCAGCAGCCGGTGCAATGTCAGGCCGACGCTCGCCGCCGAGGTGTTGGCGTAGTCCTGGAGCGTGATCGCCATCCTCTCGTACGGGATCCGCATCTGGTCGGCGAGCTCCTGGTTCAGGAACATGTTGGCGCCGTGCGGAACGAAGCGGTCGACCTGGTGCGCGACTGCGTCCAGCGTCTCCCCGCGCGCGTCAGCAGGGAGATCCTTCGGGACCAGACCCGCGCGCTGCATGACCTCGACGTAGCCGATCGCAGGGACCGTGCGCCGCACGAAGCGATAGACCTTGTGTCCGTCCATCCGGAACAGGCGGTACTGCTCGGCCGCGGACTCGGGCGTCGCAAGCCGCGCGTAGAGGCTGTCGCGGCACACCCGACCCGGCAGGGAGGCTCCGTACTCCATGTGCTGGAACGGATCGTTGCGCGTGTCCAGCACGCCGCGCTGCGAGATCGAGTCGCGGTCCGGAATCGTGCGCATGAAGGTCGCGAGCACCTCGAGGGCGGGCACCTGGCCACGCGGCTCCGGCAATTCACGGCTCATCACGCAGGCGGCCGCGCCGTCACCGAGGAGCACGGCGTTGCGTTCGCTCCAGTCGACCATCCGCGTGCCGATGTCGGCGCCGACGACGAGGATCCGGTCGCAGGTACCGCTGCGCAACATGGCCGCAGCCACCGCGATCGCGCCGACGAAGCTCGCGCAGCCCTGCTGCATGTCGAACGCAGTCGCGCGCAGCATGGCCGGCTTGCCTGCGGCGGTGCGGAACTGATCCTGGATCAGCGCGGCCCCGGCCGGATAGACCAGGTGCGCGGTGTTGGTCGCCAGCAACACGAGGTCGATCGTTTCGGGAGGACACCGCGCGAGCTGCAGGGCTTCGACGGCGGCGGTGTAGCCGAGATCCGTCGCCTGCTGCGTGGGCGCGGCGACATGGCGTTGGCGGATCCCGGTGTGTTCCCGGATCCAGTCCGCGCTGGTATCGAGCCAGGGCATTCCGCGCTCGATCTGCTCGTTCGCGAGCACGCGGTCGGGAAGCCCGATGCCGAGGCCAGTGATGTAGACAGGTGGAGCCAACGCCGATACCGGAAGCCAGGGGTCGGCGCGGCCCTTCCCTGCAGGACACAGGGTTGGGTTGGTAGCCGACCAGCGCGGGACTGTACCGCGAGGTCGGGGAGACACCAAGCAACTCGAAGATGGCCGCCAGGAGTCTGCGTCACGGGAGGCGCCGCGGCCGAGCTGCGAGTTGTCGCTCGGGTTCGATCGGGCGAAACGGCAGCAAGTCTGGATGACTTGCAGAGTTTCGCCCGGAAGAAGCCGAGCGAGAAGGCGCGGCTCCGACGCGAGCGATTCCCGGGGCGCAGACTCCTAGCCGGCTTCAGGGCCGGCGCCGGTTCAGGAACTCCCTGAGCCCCCCACCGCCGCCGCCGTCGAAACCGGGCGGCGGCTTCTTCGGCAGCTTGGTCGGGTCCGGCATGCCGGCGCCGCCCATGCCCGGGAACCCGCCCTTGCCGACCTTCTTCATCAGCGACTGCATCATCTTGAACTGCTTGATCAGGTCGTGCACGCCCTGCAGGTCGTTGCCCGAGCCGTTCGCGATCCGCCGCCGCCGCTGCACGTCGATCACGTCGGGGTTGCGCCGCTCGTGCGGCGTCATCGACAGGATCATGGCCTCGACCCGTTGGAAGCGCTTGTCGTCGAGGTCGATCTCCTTCAAGGCCTCGCCCATGCCCGGCAGCATGCCGAGTACCTTCTTCAGCGGCCCGAGCTTGCGGATCATGTTGAGCTGCTTCAGGAAGTCGTCGAAGTTGAACTCCCCCTTCTGCAGCTTCTTGGCCTGGCGCTCGGCTTCCTTCTGGTCGATCACCTCCTGCGCCTTCTCGACGAGGCCGACGACGTCGCCCATGCCGAGGATGCGGCCGGCCATGCGCGGCGGATCGAACTCTTCGAGATCGTCGACCTTCTCGCCGACACCGGCGAAGAGGATCGGCCGGCCGGTCACGGCCTTGATCGACAGCGCCGCGCCGCCGCGGGCGTCGCCGTCGGTCTTGGTCAGGACCACGCCCCAGATCGGCAGCCGCGCGTGGAACTCCTTCGCCGAGTTGACCGCGTCCTGCCCGAGCATCGAGTCGCAGACCAGCAGCACGCCGTGCGGTTTGCAGCGCGCGTGCACTTCCTGCAGCTCGCGCATCAACGCGTCGTCGATGTGCAGGCGGCCGGCCGTGTCGAGGATCACGACGTCGTGCAGGCCGCGCTTCGCGGCTTCGATGCCGCGCGCGCAGACCTCGGGCGGCCGCGCGCTCACCGGCTCGCTGTGGACCGGGATGCCGAGCTGCTTGCCGAGGGTCACGAGCTGCTCGACGGCGGCCGGACGCTGCAGGTCGGCCGCGACGAGGAACGGGTTCTTCTTCTTCTTCTTGCGCAGCCAGAGCGCGAGCTTGGCGCAGGTCGTGGTCTTGCCGGAGCCCTGCAGGCCGGCCAGCATCAGGATCAGCGGCCCCTGGTCGGCGACCGGCAGGCCGGTCTGCTGGCCGCCTAGCAGTTCGGTCAGCGCGTCATGGAACACCTTGACGAACTGCTGCCCGGGATCGACCGCCTGGATCACCTGCTGGCCGACCGCGCGGGCCTTGACGTCCTTGATGAAGTCCTTCGCGACCTGGAAGTGGACGTCGGCCTCGAGCAGCGCCTGCCGCACCGCGCGGATGCCGTCCTCGATGTTGGCCTCGGTCAGCTGCTTCTTGCCGACGAGGGCCGAGTAGGCGTTGCGGAGCGCGCCAGCGAGGGAGTCGAACATGCTAGGTAGGAACGGACCGTGACCCCGACACCCCAAGGTGATGACCACCAGGCACCCCAGGCACAAGGAGCTGCATGCTTATGGCTGCTCCGTTCCCGGCCTGACCAGGTTCGCACCGCCCCCTTGCTCGGGACCCGGTGGGCACCACCTTCGGGTGTCGGAATCGAGGAGAGAAAAGAACGAGAAGTGGCGGAGAGGGAGGGATTCGAACCCTCGGTGGGCTTTGGGGCCCACACACGCTTTCCAAGCGTGCTCCTTAAGCCACTCGGGCACCTCTCCGCGCGAGAGGGCTTTGGGTTCTAGCTGCTTCACCCGCGGCGCGGAAGCTGCCGCAGGAGGTTGGCGGAGAGGGGGGGATTCGAACCCCCGTTGGACTTGCGCCCAATTTGGTTTTCGAGACCAACCCGATCAGCCACTCCGGCACCTCTCCGCGCGAGAAGCACACTATCGGCCGAAAGAGGGCGGGGATTGTGCCCCTGCCGGAGCCGATTGCAAGCACGCGGCGGCCACGCTTCAGCGCCGCTCGCGGAAGAAGGCCTGCAGCACTTCGGCGCACGCCGCGGCGAGCACACCCTCGCGCACCGCGCAGCGGTGGTTCAGGCGCTGGTCCGCCGGCAGGTTCGCGAGCGAGCCACAGGCGCCGAACTTGGGATCCCGGGCCCCGAACACGATACGGTCGACGCGCGCGTGCAGCGCGGCGCCGGCGCACATGAAGCACGGTTCGAGCGTGCAATAGAGCACGGCTCCGGGCAGCCGGCCCTCGCCCGCGTGCGCGAACGCCTGCTCGAGCGCCTCGAGCTCGGCGTGCGCGAGCGGATTCCGGCGCTCCACGCAGCGGTTGCGCCCGAGGCCGAGGATCTGGCCCCCGCGCACGACGAGTGCCCCCACCGGGACCTCGGCAGCGAGCGCGGCGGCGTGCGCGAGCTCGAGGCAGCGGCGCAGGAAGGGTTCGTCCGGATCGCGCGTTGGCTCCATGGATTGCGCATCTCTATCATCCGCCGCGTTCCAACCAAGGGCCTGACTTGACCAAGCGCGATCTGCTCTCCGCCTCCGACCTCTCGCCCGAAGAACTCGAAAGCCTGCTCGAGCTCGCAGCGCGCATGAAAGGGCGCAAGCCCGGCCAGCTGATGAGCGGCAAGACGCTCGGCCTGCTGTTCTTCGACCGCAGCCTGCGCACGCGCGTCTCGTTCGAAGTGGCGATGGTGCAGCTCGGCGGCCACTGCATCAACATCGCCGCGGACCGCGAGATGTACGACCTCGAACCGCAGGAGCAGGTCGTGATGGACGGACGCGCCGAGGAGCACGTCAAGGACGCCGCGCGCACGCTCTCGCGTTACGTCGACGCGCTTGGCATCCGCCAGATCGCGCGCGGCAAGTCGTGGGAACGCGATCGCCAGGAACTGCTGCTGCGCTCGTACGCGCGCCACGCGAGCATCCCGGTGGTCAATCTCGAGTCCGCGTTCGAACACCCCTGCCAGGCGATCGCCGACGTGTTCACGATGCGCGAGAGCCTGACGCGCCTGCGCGCGCGCAAGCTGACGCTCGCCTGGTGCAATCACCCCGAACAAAAGAGCCCGGGCACGTCGCACTCGGTGCTGCTGCTGGCGGCCGCGCTCGGCATGGAGGTGACGATCGCCTGTCCGCTCGGATTCGAGCTCGACGACGAGGTGATGACCAGGGCCCGCAAGCGCGCCGCGGGCTCGGGCGGGAAGGTGCACGTCGTGAACGACCTCGCCGCCGGCGCCGCCGGCGCCGACGTGCTCTACGCCCGCTCGTGGGCATCGCTCAAGCACTGGGGCGAAGCCGAGCGCGAGGCGATGCAGAAACGCGCGCTCGCGAGCTGGCGGGTCGACCAGGACCTGATGCGCAAGACCAACGATGCGATCCTGATGCATGCGCTGCCCGTGCGGCGCAACGTCGTCGCCACCGACGAAGTGCTCGACGGTCCGCGCTCCGTGATCTACAACCAGGCCGAGAACCGCGTGCACGTGCAGAAGGCGCTGCTCGCACAACTCGTGCACTGATCCTCAGGCGACCCCGGCTTGCCGCCTGCCGGGGCGAAAGGCTGTTCCTGCGGCGCATCGTGCAACCATGGTCGAAGTCCCGCTGCATCCTGCTCTCGTCCACATTCCGCTCGGTCTCGCGGCCGTGATGCCGTTGCTCGTGGCCGGGATCACGCTCTGCGTCGTCAAGCAGCGCTGCAGCCGCCGCGCGTTCTGGCTCGCGGCGGCGCTGCAGGCGCTGCTCGCGCTCGGAGCGTTCTTCGGCATGCGCACCGGCGAGGCCGAGGAGGACAAGGTCGAGAAGGTCGTGGCCAAGAAGGTGATCGAGGAGCACGAAGCCGCGGCGAAGGCGTTCACGATCGCGGCGGCCGCGACCTGCGGGCTGCTGGCCGTGGCTGCACTGCTCGCGATCCCGCTGCTCGGCTGGTTGGCGACCCTCGGCACGCTGGCGGTGCTGGGGCTCGGCATCTGGACCGGCAAGCTCGGCGGCGAGCTGGTCTACCAGCACGGGGCCGCGAGCGCCTACGCGCCACGCTGAGCGGCAGCGTCAGCGGCCGAGCGGCAGCACGATGCTCGGCTGCCGCGGCCGGAACAGCCGCAGCTGCAGGCCGCAATCCTCGGCCAGCTGCGGCGCCCAGACCGGCCAGGGCAGCGTGTCGCCAGCCACCGTCCACTCCGCGACCGCGATCTTGAACGGCTGGCCGGCGCGCGCCCGCACTTCGACGTCGAGGAACACCTGGCCCGTGGCGCCGCCGCCATGCTGCTCCCAGAGCGAGCGCAGATCGGGCACCGGCACCGGCCGCAGGCCGGGCCAGGTGCCCTCCAGCCGGTCTCCTGCAGCGGCGACCGCGCGGCCGACCGCGCCGTCCGCGGCCACGCAGACGATCTGCCGCCAGCCGGGATCGAGCCCACCGAACGCCACCGTGCCGTCCGGCCCAGGCTGGTAGAACCCGGCATCGCCGAACTGGAACGCAAAGCGCTCCGCCGGCAGCAGCGGCACGAAGCTGCCGTTCTCGATCTCGATCCAGTACTGCAGCGGGTCCGCGTCCGGGCGCGGCGGCCAGCGGCCGCGCAGCCCCGGCCGGCCGGTGCCGCGCACGCACTCCAGGCGCGGCGCCGCCGCGACCTCGGCCGCCGTGAACTCGCGCCAGAACACCTCGCCGTCCGCCATGCGCACGCGCAGCGTGTAGCGCGCGTCCAGCGGTGCCCGCAGGTCGAGCGTTGCGAGCCCCAGCGCGAGCGGCACGCGTTGCCGGCTCTCGGCGGGATCGGGAGCGAAACCGAGCACGGCCTCGCCGGCGAGCGCACAGGCGGTGCGCGCATCGCCTTCGACGACCGCGACCGCGAGCAACGGGAAGCGCCGCTGCAGGCTGACCCGCTGCTGCAAGGGCGGCGGGCCTTCGACCGCGGTCGGCACCACATCGAAGCCGACCCCGTCGAGATCGAAGGCGTAGACCTGGTCGCGTGGCAGGCGCAGGCGCAAGGTCGCCACCGCGGGCTCGCGCAAGGACTGCGCGGTCAGCGCGAGCCAGGCCCCAGGGCCCAAGGGCCGCAGGGCTGCGGTCGCGGCGAGCCGGGCCGCGGCGCGCCGCGGGTCGGGGAAGACCGGCGTGACCCGCACACGCCAGGCGTCGCTTGCTGCGGCAGAGGCGCAGGCGAACTCCGCATCAGCCAGGGCCGGCAACCGCGGCGCCGCGCCGGCCTCGACCTGGTAGACGAGGCGGAGGCCGTCGGCGACCGCGACCACGAGGAAGGCCGGCCCGGCTGCCGGCAGGGCGCCCGTCCACTCCCCCGCCGCGCCGGTCGCACCGAGGGCCGCGCGATCGGGTCGCGCGAGCGAACCAGCCGGCAGCTCACCCAGCAGCACGTCGGGCGGCGGCGGCGGCGCGACCGCGAGCCAGTACGGGAGGCCGGCCGCCGGCGAACCGTCGGCCTGCAGCAGCCGGCCGCGCAGGGGTCGCGGGTGGCTGGCCTGCGGCGCGGCCGCGCCCCAGTGCGCGCGCGCGACCCGGGGCAGCACGAGCGTCGACA
>CAZSKV010000704.1:0-1925 GCA_964607495.1 uncultured candidatus Brocadiaceae bacterium | reverse complement strand
TTTCCCTACTGCCGCAAGCTCCGGCCAGCGTCCACGACCTGGCGCTCGCCGCGCGCCGCATCCAGATCGTCCCGATGGACGAGGTGCTGACCATCGTGCCGGCGGCGCGCGGACTGCCGCTGACGTCTCTGGCCGGCTTCGACCACTTGGGCCCCGGCACCTGGAGACTGCTCGGGAAGGCCGGCAACGAGGAGGAACCTGGGCCGCGCCAGCTGATCGAAGCGGACGATCTGGTCAATCTGGTTCGGGAGTCGATGCCGGCCCTGTTCGAGGCCGAAGGCACGGGGATCGAACTGCGCGGCAAGTCGCTCGTGATCACTGGACCAGCGGAGACGACGATCGCAGTGCGCACCCAGGCCCGCGCGCTCGCGCGCAAGCTCGCGCGCCCGGTCCACGTCAAGGCCGAGCTGTTCCGGCTCGACGCCAGGAGCGAAGGCCTCGCGGCGGTCGCCACGCCGGCGCAGGTCGCGCAGGCCACCGCGAACCTGCAACGCGTCTGCACGGTCGGTGAGCAGACCTACCTCGGATTGCCCGTGGAGCTGCGTCGCTTCACCCAGGTCGCATTCGTCAAGGACGCGGACGTCGAGATCGCCCAGAGTTCGACGACACCGAACCCGGTGACCGCCGCGATCACCGAGGGACTGTTGCTCGCGGCCGAAGTGCACGCCGCCCCCGGTTCGTCCGATCTGGTCCTCCTCTGCCAGTTCGCGGCCGGCGAGCGCAATGGCGCCATCACTTCGTTCGCGACCAACTCACCGGACCTGGTGTCGATCGACCTGCCGCGGATCAACCTCGGCACGGGCACCTGTTCGGGTCGGATCCCGAATGGCGGCAGCCTGGTCGTGACCTTGCAGAATCGCAATGGCCCTGGCTACCTGCTGGTCATCAGCGCCAACGCGGCGGCCGCCGAAGAGAAGGGCGCGGAGTCGACCGCGGTGATCCCGATCGGGGTCCTGACCTCGCTGGCCCTGCGGCGCCAGATCCAGGCCAGCTTCGGTTTCGGCGAGAAAGACGGAAAACCCTACCAGGACCTGCAGCTGGGGATCGCCGAGGACCTCAGCATCGAGCCGATCGAGGGCGATGCCCTGGTCGAGCTCGTGAAGAGCGCGCTCGGCGAGGAGGTCGAGAAGACCTTCGTGATGCGTCTGCCCACCTGCCTGGTCGTGCGAGGATCCGAGACCGCGCGCAAGGCCGCGCTCGAGGTCGTGCAGACCCTCTCGGCGCAGGCGATGCGCACCGCGGACGTCGCGGCCTCCCTGCTGCCCGAGGGCACGGGGGCCGACGCCCGCGTGCTGACGGTCCGCGGGCCGATGCTGCTGGCACGCCACCACCTGCTGCTGCACGGTCTCGAGATCGCGTTGCTCCACGACTACGAGTGCGAGGTCGCGCAGAAGGCGCGGATCTTCGATCCGCAGGTCGACTCGACGGTCAGCGGCCTGACGCTGGTGCTCACGCCGATCGCCGCGGACAACGGGCTCGCGGCCGAAGGCGCGGTGCTCGCGAGCCACGCCGACGAGCCGTGACGACGGCCGCTCGAAGGCAAGTCGAGCGCTGACCTCTTCCTCAGCGACCTGCGCCACGCCGGCGCGAACCTGCGCGGCCTGATCGGTCCGGAACCGCGCATGCTCGGCGACGGTCCGGAAGTCATGCTCGAGGGGCGGCGCGTGCGCACGCACTTGCAGCTCACGGTCACCGAGCTCGCCGCACCGCGCTGAAGCCCCGCGGGAGCCGAACCGACGCCGCCACGGCCGCTTGGCCGCACCTGCTATACTGCTGCGTCGGATTCGGCTTCCCTGACTACCGCCCCCGGGGGAGGCCCGCTACACACCTTCCCCCCAATGCGTCTGGGTCTCTCCCAACAACTGCGCACCGAGCAGCGACTGGTCCAGTCGCCGCAGATGATCCAGGCCATGCAGATCCTGCAG
>CAZSKV010000703.1:0-5932 GCA_964607495.1 uncultured candidatus Brocadiaceae bacterium | reverse complement strand
GCGCGGCTACGCCGAGACGCGCGTGCCGCTCGCGTGGAGCGAGCGCGGGGAGATCACCCAACGGATCGAGGCGACCATGCCCGCGAGCCCGCGGATCAGCGGGCGCCTGCAGGACGAGGCCGGTCAGCCGCTCGCCGGCTGGGAGATCTTCGCCGCGCATCGCATCGGCACCGCTGGCTACACCGGTGATCAGCAGACGACCGACGCGGGCGGACGCTTCACGCTCGCGACCGAGCCAAACGAATCGTACGAGCTCTGGGTCAGACCCGCGGACAACACCCCGAGCGTGCGCGCCGATCTCGGTGGTCCGGTGCAGCCGGGCGCGCGCGACCTGTTGGTCGTGATCCCCGCCGCCCAGCGCGCGAGCGCGTGCGTCAGCGGCCTGCTGCTCGATGCCAGCGGGGCCGGGGTCGGGCACGGCACGGTGAGCCTGACACAAGCCGCGGGCACGGTCCTCGGCTGCAGCGTCCAAGCGCGCGTGGGCAGCGACGGCAGGTTCCGGCTCGGCCCCGTGCCGGCGGGAACCTACCACCTGAGCCATGTACCAGGCGCCTCCCCCCGCACTACGAGCACGCCGCTGCGCACGCTGCAGCTCGCGCCGCGCGAGGACCTCGAGCTCGGGACGCTGCGCCTGCCCGAGCTGGGGACCCTCGAGCTCGCGCTGCGGGACGAGCTCGGTCAGCCCGCCCGTCCGGCGACCGTGCAGGTGTTCGACGCGAACTCGGTCCCGCTCGCGATCTGCGAACTGAACGCGGCGACGACCTCGATCCGGTTGCCGCCCGGCGAGTTCCACCTCGACCTGCTCAGCAGCCGCTACCTCGAGGCGGCCCGGGTGCCGTTCGCGATCCGCAGCGGCGAACGGACCCTGCTCGCGGTCGAGGTCGCGCGCGCGGTCCGGACCGAGCTCGCGATCGAGGTGCCGCTGCCCGCCGAAGAACGCTGCAGCTTCGTGATCACGCGGCCGAACGGCAGCCGCGAGACGAGTACCTTCGAGCGCCTGGCCGGCGGCGGCCGCCCGTTGCGCCTCGTGACGATGGCGATGCTCGGCCGCCACGAGATGTCGATCGCCTCGCATTCCGGGCGCCGCTTCGCGACCGGGTTCACGATCTCCTCCCTGATGCCATCGAGCGATTGGCTGGTGCTGAAGGCAAGTCCGCGATGAGCGGCTTCACCTCGCCGCGGCAATCCCTACGCTGCCTCCCCTCACTGCGATGAACCGCCTGCTCCTCCTCGTGCTCGGCCTCGCTTGCGCCGGACTGATCTGGGTCCTGGCGCGCGACCCGGCGGAACGCGGAGACGCCGGCGAGCCCGAGGTCCCGACCACGACCGTGCCCGAGGTGGAGCCGACCGCGACCAACAAGCCCGCGTCCCGCACGCTCGATCCGGCGGCGAAGACGCTCGACGTGCACGGGATCGTGGTCGACTGGCGGGGCCTCGCGATCGGCGACGCCGAGATCTGGGGTCATTCCAGCTTCGAGGAAGCACGGCTCCTCGGGCGCAGCGACGCCAAGGCTGCGTTCGCGCTGATCGGCGTACCGCGCACACTCCATCTCGAAGCGCGCAAGCGCGGCCTCGCCCCCTCACATGCGGCCACGGCCGAGCAGGTCGCGACCGCCGGCCGACTCGTGCTGCCCGAACCGGGTGCGGGACTGCGCGGGCGCGTGACCCACAAGGGCCAGCCCTTGCCCGATGCGCGGGTGCGCGTGACGGCGACGGGTGCGCCCGAACGGGCGCGCGCGCTGCGCACCGCCGGCGACGGCACGTTCGCGCTCGACGACCTCGCGCCCGGCACCTTCGACCTGCGCGTGGTGTCGGAGCCGCTCGTGCCCTGGCAACGCCGCGTGGAGGCCTCGACCCAGCGCCACGACGAGCTGCAGATCGCGCTCGACGAGGGTTGGACCGTGGTCGGCGTCGTACGCGACGAGGCCGGGCAACCGCTCGAAGGCGTGCGGATCGACAGTTCCGGCGCCGAGAAGCCCGCGTTCCGCAGCCGCCGTTCGGAGATCGACGGGAGCTATGCGACGGCCGCGACCCCTGTGCCGCCACTGCACCTGGCGTTCACCCTGCCCGGCTACGTCAACAAGCAGATCGCACTGGTCTGGAAGGAAGGCAGCCCGCGCCGGCAGACCCTGGATGTCACGCTGCCGGCCCTGCCGCGCATCAGCGGCCGCCTGCAGGATGCCGACGGCAAACCGCTGGCCCGCACCTGGGTCGAAGCGCGGGCGACCAAGGAGAAGTCCACCGAGACCGCCCAGACGGATGCGCAAGGGCGCTTCGAGATCCCCGGCATGCCGGGACTCGGCTACCGCCTCTTCGTGCGCGAGAGCCTGGGCCCGGCCGTTCCGGCTCCCGGACTCGCCGAGGTCGGGATCGGCGCCCAAGGGCTCGTGGTCACGATCCCCGCGCTCGAGCGCGCGAACGCCGGGGCGAAGGGACAGCTCGTCGACGCCACGGGCAAGCTGCTTGCCGGCGTGCGTCTCGACCTGAAGGACGAGCACGGCAGGACCGAAGCCGTGGCCACGACCGACGCGGAGGGCAGGTTCACGCTCGGGCCGCTGCCGCGCAAGGAGTACGAGTTGCGCACGCAACCGCGCGACGCACAGGTGCCTGGCGCCCGTGTCGCGAGCTTCACGCTCGCCGCCGGTGAACAGAAGGATCTCGGCAGCGTGCGGCTCCCCGAGCTCGGGCTGCTGCAGCTCGAAGTGCGCGACGCGCGCGGCGCCAGGATCGCGCCGCGGGCGGTCCTGATCACCACCGAGCAGGGCGACTGGTCCGCCTCGCTCAAGGAAGGCGCCACCGCGAGCCCACAGGCCCTGCCGCCGGGACGGCATCTCGTCAGCGTGCGTGCCGACGGCTGCGTGCCCGAGAGCCGCGTGCCCGTGGTCGTGCACGCCCGGGAGACCACGGTCCTGCCCCTCACGCTGCGCGACGGCGTCGAGCGGGAGTTCGCGATCGATCTGCCCCGGGACCAGGACCTCGGGCGGAGCGCGCGCCTGCGCCTCGAACGTCCCGACGGCACGGCCGAGGAGAGCAGGCCGCTCGAAGTCGTGCCCGGCATCCCGCTGGTGTGGACCTTCGCGTTGGTGCGCGGCCGCCACGTGCTCGGCGCCACGACCGCAAACGGCAGGACCTTCCGCCTCGAAGTGATCGAGACCGACCTGGCGCCGCGTGAGGAATGGACGCGCCTGACGGTGACGCCGAAGCACTGACCCCGGCGACCCCCGATCCCGCCACCGGGCTGCGCTAGACTCCACCGGCGTCATGGCCGAGGGTCGTCCACGCGCACGGCTGCGGTTCCTGGCGGCGGCCGGCGTGGTCGCGGTCGGGCTCGGGCTCTGGGCGCTGACCGGCGCCGAGGTGTCGGGGCCGAGTGCTGGTGCCGAGACCGGGTCGGGGCGTGGAGAACCGCCTCCACCCGGGTCGACGCTCACCGCCGACTCGCGGCCGTCGACCGCGGAGCGGGTCGAGGTGCCGGCGCTGGCGGTGCCAACCGCGCGCTCCGTTCCGCCACAGTCGACTCCGGCCCCCTTCGAGGTCTCGCTCGTGGTGCTGGCCCCCGACGCCGAGCCGGTGGCCGAAGCGGAGATCGAGGTGACGACGATCGACGACCAGCCGCTGCTGCGGACCCAGAGCGGCCACCTCGGTCGGATTCGCATCCGGCTCGATCGCGAACGCGCGGTCGTGCGCGCGCGCAAGGCAGCAGTCGGGGTTTCCGGTCCGGCGATCCTCACGGCCGAGGACGCGAAGGCGGAGCCAGGCGGTCGCATCCTGCGCCTCGTGGCGTTGGTCCCGGTGCGCGGCATGGTCTGGTACGGCGGCACCCGACTCGCCGGCGCGCACGTGGTGATCCAGGGCCACAATCCGGGTCCGAGCGTGGCGCCAGTCCAGTCCGGGGCGGATGGGCAGTTCGAAGTCCTGGTTCCGGCGCCCGGGCAGTGGCAGGCCTGGGCCTCGCATTTCGAACACCGCAGTGCACCGGTCGACGTCCACACGACGGTCGGTTCCCGCACGGATCTCGAGCTGCGGATCCGGCGCAAGATCACGGTCACCGGTCGCGTGTTCGATTCCCGTGGGGCGCCGGCGGCGAAGGCCAGCGTCCATGCGCTGCGTGCGGACTCCGTCAGCGCCGAGACCAGGTGCGACAAGACTGGTCGCTTCGAGTTCGGCCTCGAAGCGCCGGATGCGTACACGCTGGTCGCGACCTCACCGCTGGATGCACGCTCGCTGCCGCGCTCGATCCAGTTGGCGGACGACGCCCCACCGCC
This sequence comes from uncultured candidatus Brocadiaceae bacterium, assembly GCA_964607495.1. Lineage (GTDB taxonomy): Bacteria > Planctomycetota > UBA1135 > UBA1135 > UBA2386 > CAZSKV01. Next base: position 1,667 of record CAZSKV010000703.1, on the reverse strand, counting down.
TGAGATTCCGCTGTGGCTGACCGCAGGCTGGGAGCTGCGCGGCGTCGTCGAACATGCCGACGGCACGCCGATCCGCGGCGCCGCGCTCTCGCTCGACGGTGACGAGCCGGGATTCCACTCGCTTCTCGCGCCGCGGGATGCGCGCCGCGAGACCACGGGGCCGGATGGACGCTTCCGCTTCCGCGGCCTGCATCAGGATTGGCGCGGCACGCTGCGCTGCCTCCCGTTCGGCGAGCGGAGGCTGCTGAGCTACGTCCGCGAGGGCCTGAGTGCGGCGACACCCGAAGTGCGGCTCGTCGTCCGCAGCGCCGATCTCCTGACTGCGACGCTCGAGCTCGAACTCGTCGATGCGGGCGGCACGCCGCTGCACTCCGCGCGGGTCACCCTGCTCTGCAGCGGGCAAGCCCTCGACACCGAAGTCCAGGCCGGAAAGCTGCGCCAAGGCGGCCTGCCGCGCGGCAGGGAGATCTCGGCACGGGTCTGGCTTGGCGGGTTGCAGGAGTTCCGTGCCGGCCCATGGCTGCTCGACCAGGAACTCGTGCGCCAGCGGGTCGCGGTGCCACGACCCGGGTCGATCCAGGTGCGCGTGCTGGATGCAGACGGGCAGCCGCTGGCGGGCGCCCAACTCCGCCTCGCACCGGCCGCGCGTGCCGGCGGCGGGGCCATGCAGGTCACCGCCACGCGCAGCGACGGCATAGCCTTGCTCGAGGGGCTGCTGGCGCCGGCCTACGTGCTGCACTTCGGCCGCGCCCAGGAACTCGAGATCACGCTGGCTCCAGGCGAGCGCCGCGAGGTCGAAGTCCGCATCCAATGAGCGCCTCGCAGCGCGTGCGTCTTGCGCGTAAGCACCCGCATGCTGCCCCGTCACCTCGTCCACCTGCTGCTCGTCGCGGCCGCCCTGCCCGCACAATCCGCGTCGCAACCCACCTCCGCTCCGGCGCCACGCGGCACGCTGGTCGTGCTCAACAAGAACGACCATGACGTCTCGCTGATCGACGCGGAGAGCGGTGAGACCAGGAAGCGCATTCCGGTCGGCATGGGGCCCCACGAGGCGATCGCCGCGCCGGATGGCAGGACCGTGGTCGTCTGCAACTACGGCGCGCAGGTCCCGGGCCAGACACTCTCGGTGCTCGACGTCGAGAAGCAGGAGCTCCGCGGCACGATCGACCTCGCGCCCTACCGCCGCCCGCACGGCATCCAGATCTCGGCCGACGGGCGGGAGGTGGCAGTGACCGCCGAGATGGATCAGAAAGTGCTGATCGTCGACCTCGCGCGGCAGAAGATCACGCGCACGGTGCCGACGGCTGCGCGGATCTCGCACATGGTCGTGTTGACCGCCGATGCGCAGCGTGCCTATGTCGCGAACATCGCCTCGGGCTCGGTCTGCGTGCTCGACCTCGGGGCCGGCAAGCTCGTCAAGGAGATCCCGACCGACAAGGGCTGCGAGGGCATTGCCCTGCGTCCTGGCGCGCCCGAGCTCTGGGTCACGAACCGTGCCGCCGACACGCTCTCGGTGATCGACACGGGCAAGCTCGAAGTGGTGGCGGAACTCGCGTGCGGCAGGTTCCCGTTGCGGATCGCGTTCACGCCAGACGGCAGACATGCACTCGTCGCCTGCACCAACTCCAACGAGATCGCGCTCTTCGACGCCAAGGAGCGCAAGGAGC
>CAZSKV010000702.1:0-8272 GCA_964607495.1 uncultured candidatus Brocadiaceae bacterium | reverse complement strand
TCGGTGGCCTCGTCGCCTACCTGCGGCTCTCGTTTGGTCCCGCGGTGGCGTTCCTGGTCGGCTGGTCGATGCTGCTGGTGACCTGGCCCGCGTCGCTCGCGGTCGTCGCGGTGGCCACGGGCGAGCTGGTCACCGGTGGCGTCGAGGGCTACTCCAGGAACGTGCCGACGACCGCCGCGGGCAGCGCGGTCGCAGTCGCGGTGGTCGCTGTCATCGGCGGCGTGAACCTGCTCGGCCTGCGCTTCGGCGCGCGCTTCGAGGTGTTGCTCTTCGCGCTCAAGGTGGCGCTCCTGGCCGGCATCTGCGTCGCCGCCGCCATCGCGGCGCCGGCCCCGGCCGCGGCCACGGCGGCGATGAGTTTCCCGGCGAGCACGGGCGCGCTCTTCGCGGCGGTCGGCAGCGCGATGGTGGCGGTGGTGTTCACCTACGATGGCTACGCCGACGGGGTCTATCTCGCGGGGGAGACGCGCGCGCCCGGACGGTCGCTGCCGCGCGCGCTCTTCGCGTCCTTGCTGACGATCACGGCCCTCTACCTGCTCGCGAACGTGACCTTCCTGCAGGTGCTCGGCGTGCACGGCCTCGCCCAGGCGAAGTTCGCGGCGCTGGACGTCGCACGGGCCGCATTCGGGCCGGCGGGTGCCACGGCGCTGACCGTGATCGCCGCGGTGGTGATGCTCGGCGCGATCAATGCCTACTTCCTGACCGGCCCACGCATCGCGCGGGTCCTGGCCGAGGAAGGTCTGGCGCTGCCGGCGCTGGGGCGCATGCCGGAGTCCGGCGCCCCGGTGGTGGCGACACTCTGGATCGTCGTCACGGCAATCGCCTACGCGCTGACCAACACCTTCTCGCAGCTGCTCGATCTGACCGTGCCGATCATCTCGGCGACGACGGCCTTGGTGGCGGCGGGTCTGTTGGTGCAGCGCGTGCGTGCGCCGGACCGGCCGCGGCCGTTCCGTGTACGGCTGGCCTGGCTCGTCGTCTTCCTGCAGGTCGCGATCGGGTTGGGGCTGCTCGCGAGCTATCTGCAAGCCAACCCGACGGCCCTGCTGATCGATGCCGGCGCGGTGGTGGTTGGGCTGGTCGTCTATGCGTTCGTCAGCCGGGGTGCGTCCTCGCGCGGGCGGAGCTGAGCTCCTCTGGCCCTCGGGAGGGGACCAGCACACGGCCTTGGTCCGGCTCAGGTCAGGTAGACGAGGACGCCGAGGCGGTTCACGACCGCCTCACGCAGGAAAGCGCGCAGGTTCTGCAGATGCTCGATCAGGTAGCCGAGCGTGTCGTCCTCTTCGGGCGGCCGCTCCCAGATCGCGGGATAGATCTCCTTCGCGATCATGTCTGCCGGGTCGAACCGCGCCCTCAGCATCTCGTCGCTCAACGCTCCGAGGGCCTCGTGCGCCTCCTGCGTCTGCCTTGCGGTCAGTGCGCGCGCCGGTCCGTAGCCGACGTCGATGTTTCCGACCTGGCTCCCGCCCGTCAGCAGGAACCCGTGCGGCGCTCCACCCTCCCAGGCCGTGCCGGTCAGGAGGTAGTGGATGCCGTGCCAGGCCTTGTCGAGGTCTGTCGTGGTGCATTCACCCGCTGCGAGTTGCAGCTCGGGGACCGGCCGGTCCTGCTTGCCGCGGCCCAAGAGGCGTGAGATCAGGCCGCGCCGGTCGTATCCGGCGCGCGCAGCAGCGAACACCTCCGGGTCGTCGGGCGCGATCGCGCGCCAAACGAGTGGGGGGTAGTCGAGGAGTCGCTGGATGTTCGCGTCCGCGAGCGTCGTGAGTCCCATGCACATGCTCATGCAGCGTCCTCCTCGCGAGTGCGCCGAACTTGCTCCCGACCCAGGTTCGGCACTTCCGCAGCAGGCGGGTCGCCCAGACTCCATCCGACCCCGGGCCCGGAGACCTTCGTTCCGAGCCAGCCATGGATCTGGCGGCGTGCCGTCCGAGCCTCGCGGCCGATGCCCACCCGGACACCGCGGAAATCGGACCCATGCTTGCACCGTCCGGCCGGTTGCGGCACCAAGCAGAGGCTGCGCGAAGTTGGCATGGGCGAGACGCTCTCGGGTTGGCCCGCGAGTGTAGTGGGAGAATCGCCGACCCGGGACAGTGCGCGGGGTCGGGCCACGCGCGCGGGATCGGACGTGGCCCGGGTTTCAGCTCGCCGGTATGGTTGCGTCAGGTGATCGGGGCCCGGACCAACTCCTGGTCGCGGCTTCGTGCCCGAGGAATCCAGCACGAGGGAACCGAATTGAATCCGAATCAAGCACTGTGGGAGAAAGGCGATTTCACCGCGATCGCCGCGTTGATGCGCGAATCCGGTGAGGCGCTCGTCAAGTCCTTGGGGGTGAGCCCGCCACTGCGGGCCTTGGATCTGGGCTGCGGTGACGGCACGACCGCGGTGCCTCTGGCCCGGCTCGGAGCCGAGGTCGTCGGGATCGACATCGCGAGGAACCTCGTCGCCGCGGGAAACCAGCGGGCGCGTGCTGCGGGCCTCAGCCGGCTCAGGTTCCAGGAGGGGGATGCGTGCAGCCTGCAAGGCGTCGAGGACCGCACCTTCGACCTGACCCTCTCCATGTTCGGGGCGATGTTCGCACCCAAGCCCTTCGACGTCGCCAAGGAGATGGTCCGGGTCACCAGGCCCGGCGGCCGCATCGTGATGGGCAATTGGATTCCGAACGACCCGACCTCGTTCGTGTCGCAGCTGCTGAAGATCAGCACATCGTTCATGCCGCCGCCGCCGGAGGGCTTCGTGAGCCCGATGACCTGGGGGGTGGAGACGCACATCCTCGAGCGCTTCGGTCAGGCTGGTGTACCCAAGGAGAGGATCTCGATGGTCAAGGACACCTTCTCCTTCGTCTCGCCCGACCAGGGGCCGGAGCAGGTCGTCGACCTGTTCCGGGGGTTCTATGGCCCGACGATGAACGCGTTCGATGCGGCGCGGAAGGACGGCAAGGTCGAAGAACTCCACGGCCAGCTCCTGACCATGGCCAGGCAACAGAACAAGGCCACCGCCGGGGGCACGTCGATCCCCGCGACGTTCCTGCGCGTGACCGTGCGCCCGTGAGCGCGCACGCCGCGTCGCCTCGGCAGGATCCGGATCTCGTGGTCCGAGACATGCCGTATGCTCCCGCCCGCTGACATCCGGTCGGCAGCGAACCGGCGCATTCCGGCCATGGACATCATGAACAGACTGACATCCGCGCTCGCGCTGTTGGCGTTCTGCGTGGTCGTGCCGGCACAGACCGGCAAGGACCAGGCCGCCGCCAATGCCGAGTACGACAAGCTGGTCGCAGCGTGGAAGGCCGAGGTGAAGGCCAACCGCGACGCGGTCAAGGCCGCGCAGGAGACGCCGGAGTTCAAGGCGGCCCGCGAGGCGAAGGACAACGACAAGTTGCGCGAGCTGATGGGGGCCATCAAGCGCCCTGACGCGAAGAGCCATGGGGAACGTGCGCTGAAACTCGCCGACCGGTTCGGTGCCGACGGCCTGCGCTTCCTGACCTACGCGGCTGGCAACTTCTCCGACAAGGACGTCGCCAAGGGGATCCTCGAGCGCGTGTCCGCGCAGCACCTGAAGAGCCCGGGCATCGCCGAGATGCTCGAGAAGCCGATGGGCATGCTGGGTCTGGTCGGCCCCGATGCAGCCAATGAGCTTCTGACGGAACTCGCCAGCAAGAACCCGCACGACGAGGTGAAGGCTTGGGCGATGTACTGGCAGAGCGTGATGCTCACGCGCGGCAAGCCGAGTGACGAGCAGAAGGCAAAGGCCGCCGAGCTGATGGCTGCCGCCGGCAAGCTCGCGACCGGTGAGCTGGCTGACCGTCTCGCGGGCCCGAACTTCGAGAAGGAACGGCTGCAGATCGACATGAAGGCGCCCGACATCGTCGGCGAGGACATGGACGGCGTGTCGTTCAAGCTGAGCGACTACCGCGGCAAGGTGGTGGTCCTGGACTTCTGGGGCTTCTGGTGAGGCCCTTGCCGGGCCATGATCCCGCACGAGCGGTCGCTCGTGGATCGTCTGAAGAGCAAGCCGTTTGCCCTGCTGGGCGTCAACAGTGACGAAGACAAGGCCTACTACGCGTCCGAGCAGAATGCGATGGGCGTCACCTGGCGCTCGTTCTGGAATGGACCGAAGGGCACCAGTGGCCCGATCTCGACCAGGTGGAACGTGCGCGGATGGCCGACCATCTACGTGCTCGACCACAAGGGCGTGATCCGCTTCAAGAACGTGCGCGGCGAGAAGATGGACGCCGCGGTCGACCAGCTGCTGGCCGAGATGGAGAAGGAAGAGAAGAACGGCTGATGCCGGGCTCGACCGTCCTTCTGCGTCCGCGCGGCCTTCACGGCCCGCGCGAGCGCGGAAGGACGGCAGCGCGGATCCGCTGGGAGAACTCCGCAGAGCCGTAGGCCGCGCGCGACGCCTCGGTCACGTCGGCGCGTGCGCGCAGGTCTGCGAACGGGATCGAGGTGTTCACCATCCCGCGCCGGTAGAGCAGCTCTTCGCCGTAGCCGTTGACCAGGATGCGCCAGTTCCACGGCCGCTCGATCCCGAGCTCGATCGCGTGCAGGCGGATGCTCGTCGTGCAATTGTGGTCGAGCGCGTTGTACCAGGCGGGGTGTTCGGCCAGCCGGTTGACCTCGCGCGCGTAGTCCAGGAGCAGCGCGCGGGCGCGGTCGCGCGTCAACGCCAGCCGGTGCAGCCGCACGCGCTCGCCGCGTGCGATCGTGCGCACGCCGATCAGGTCGCGCTCGTCGCCCACGGCGTAGTAGAGCTCGAACTGGCGGAAGAAGCCGCGCAGGGCCGAGTAGGCCTCGTTGCGCTCCTTGCGGGTCTCGATCGAGATCGCGAGGTGCGTTCCATCCGCGAACTCCCAGGAGAGCATGGTGTGCACGATCATCGGCGCTCCCCAGTCGCCCACGAGCATGTCGACGCCGACGAGCCGCGAGAGCGCGTACGTGCGTTCCTCCCAGCGGGGCACGAAGTCCTGCTCCGAGCGGTACTCGAAGTTGCGGAGGTTCACGACGGTCAGGCGATCCCCGTCCACGCGCATCGTCGTGAGGCGGCTCACGTCCGGCTGCCAGTCGCGGTCGTTGCGCGGCGCGAGCGCGAGCCACCACGCGAGCACGAGCACGAAGAGCCCGGCGGCTCCGATCCAGCCCCGGCGGCGCGGGCGCACGAACACGAGCAGCGTGAGCGAGCCCAGGAGATACGCGCCGGCGAGCGCGACCCCGGGTCCGTCCACGGCCAGGGCCACGCCGGCCCAGCAGACTGGCAGGATCGTGGCCACCAGGAGCAGGGCGCGGAGCACGCCACGCACGAAGGCGCGCAGGCGTCTGGTGGCGGGGTGCTGGAATGGCATGGATGCGGTCATGAGCGACCTCCTCCGGTGTGGCCTGCAGCCAGCAGCAGCGGCGCTCGAGGCCCGACTTGAGCGGGAACCAGGCGCGCGAGCAAGCGTGCGGCAGCCTGCCCGCTCGCCCCGCATGGTGCCAGCCAGTGCGAGCTTGCGTGCACGGGCGCACGCTACCTAAGCTTGCCGCACCTGCGGAGTGCAGCGCGAGGCGTCGTCGCAGCCAGCCCTTCGCAACTGCGCCGCGAGCCAGGTCGCCGATTCCCCCGATGCACGCAAAGCCCTCCCGCTCGCCGTTGCTGCGCCTCCCAGGAGTCGAGTACCGCCTTCTCGCGTGGCCGCTCCTGCTCCTCGGCCTGAGCGCGTGTGTGACCAAGAACACGACCACGGGCGAGATGGTGCCGCGGGGCAACCAGCGCTACCCATGGGAAAGGGTGAAGGAGTTCGCGAAGCAGCTGCAGAACGACATGACCAAGACCCAGGTCCTGCTGCTGATGGGATCGCCGGCGGAGGTCGACAAGGAGGACAACCAGTGGATCTACCTGCCGGAGCGCTACGGCATCCTGATCCCCGCCCAGGCGCTGCAATTGGAGTTCCGGGGTGACGTCCTCGCCGACTTCGGCTACCGGCCGATCGTCCTGGGCACCAAGCTCTGACCGCCGATGGTCGTGGGATTGTCATCCGAGGCGACCTGCTGCGCACCGGATGACTGGCCGTTGCGTCCCTGCCGGCTGAGCCTTTCCCGAGTGCGACGACGCGCATGAGTCCGGGAGGGAAGCACTGGCTGACTTGGACCCTGGTTGCGATCACCGCCGTCGTGCTCGCGATGTCGATCCCGGGTTCGTTGCGCGACGCCTGGGAGCGCGGTGGCATCTACCTGTTCTCGCACGAGTTCCTGGCCGACCTTCCACGGCGCCTGACCGGACCAGGGCGCTTCCGTTTCATCATGCAGCCGGCGATCGCCACTGCACTCGGCATCGCCGCGGGCCTCGCCGACCAGCGCACCGGACGGCCACCCTACCTGCGCGCGCTCCTGTTCCATGGCCCGAGGCGGGGCGAACTCTTGCACAGCGGCGCCCGCGACACCGTGAACCTCGTAGTTGTCGGCGTGTTGCTCGACGCCTTGTGCCAGTGGTTCATCCTCGGTGTCTCCCACCCCGGTGCGGCCCTGATCGTCGGCCCGGTGTTGGTCACCGGGCCCTACGCGTTGGCGCGCGCGCTCGCCAACCGTTGCGCGAGCGCGCGAAACCGGGGCAAGCGTGCGGAGGGCTGAGACGGTTCGTTCCAGGCTCCCTCCCGCGGGTGATTGCCTTGACCCGCCACCTTCCAGCGCTTGAATCCGCCGAACCCGAACCAAGGCGCACGCCGTGTCCGAACCAACCACCAGGCCCAAGGGCGCGCTCGGTCGCGCCGTGCGGCACTTCACGCTGATCTTCGTCGTCCTCCTGGTTCCGGTGATCATGGATCAGTCCGAGGTGAATCCCGACACGGTCCGCATCGTCGGCCGGGTTGCCGCCGGCCTGACGCTGCTGATGCTCGCCTACTCGCTCTTCTCCAAGGTGTTGAAGGTGGTCGGCTTCCTGCTGCTGATCCTCCTCGGACTGGTGCTCGCGATGAGCGAGGGCCACCTGAAGTTCCCGCGGCTCAAGCAGGCGGTCAGCAGCGGGAAGTAGGGCCGGGGGGGGGCAGAGCCTGGTGTGAGCCCCAGGCAGTGGCGTGCCCGGCCCCCCGGGGGGCGTCCCGGCGGGTATCCTCCCCGAGCCGTGAACCGCCTCCACCTCCTCGCCGCGTGCGCATTCCTCGCCCTCCCTGCGTTTCCCCAGGCCGCGCTCACGTGCACCGGCAAGGTCGTCAAGGCCCCACTCAACCCCTGTGATCCGGCTGCAACGCACAAGATCGACTGCACCGACGTCCTGCTCAAGTCGTCGACCGTCAGCCTCTCGGCCTCGGAAGGCAAGGTGGTCGACATCACGGGCACCGCGACCGTCGGCACCTGCAAGGTGATCGATGTCGCCTCGGTCGCAGCCGCGCCGTACACGCACACGTTGAGTGCCGCGAACCAGTTCAAGCTGGGCACGAACGTCACGTTCCGCGGCACCGGACCATTCGCGGGCTACCTCGGGATCCTGGTGACTGGTGGGAGCGATTTCATCCCGGCGGCGAACTTCGGCGCAGTGTTCGTGGACTTGTCGAACTACGTGATGCTCGGCCCCACGCTCTCCCTCCTCGGCTCGTACTCGGTGACTGCGACGATCCCGAACAACGCCGGGCTGATTGGTGGGATGATCTGGTCACAGTCCTTCTGGGTGAACCTCCTCGCCACGCCGGTCACTGGCGCGCTCGTGAACGCGCAGTGCTTCAAGATCATCTCCTAGCCGCGGCGCTGGGCTCACTCGAACTTGACCGGGTAGCCCTGGTTCTTGGCGATGGTGCCGGTGATCGGAAGGCTGCCCTGGGCGTAGCAGATGCTCACCGGGACGAGGGTGTATGGGGCGATGATCTGGTGCTGCACGCGGTTCGACATCACGCCGCCGTAGCTGTTCGCTGCCGCATCGAGGAACACCAGCTGCGAGTAGACGCTCTGCCCGTTCCAGGCGGGGTTGGCCTGCGCACCGATGGTCTGGGAGAAGGCGCCCGTGGCCGTCGAGACTGCCGGGACCAGGACGCTCCAATCACAGTAGATCGTGCAGGTGCCGGATGGCGCCGAACCCGTTCCCGGCAGCGCCAGGGGCAGCGTCATCGCGCCCCATGACTTGTCGCTGCCGCCCAGGCAGAGGAAACCCACGGCGCTCTTCGGGAGGCTGCTCGCGGTCCACGCCAGCGTCAGCAGACTCTGGGGCCAGTTCGGGGTCGAGCTGCCCGACATGGTCATCGGAGTGATGTATCCGCTCGCCTTGCAGCCGGTGCCCGTGTACTCGGTGTAGGCGGCGGGGTTCGTGC
>CAZSKV010000701.1:0-3377 GCA_964607495.1 uncultured candidatus Brocadiaceae bacterium | reverse complement strand
GCGACCTGCACCACGCGATCGCAACCCGCTCTCCGGAGGCGCAGCGGTGGTTCGACCAGGGCCTGCGCCTGGTCTATGCGTTCATGCACGACGAGGCGCGGCGCGCGTTCGTCGAGTGCCAGCGTCTCGACCCCGAGTGCGCGATGGCCTACTGGGGCATCGCCTACACCCACGGCCCGAACATCAACGCGCCGCGCGATCCGGCCGAGGAACAGAAGGCCCTCGCCGCGCTCGCGCGCGGGCAGGCCCTCGCCGCCGCGGCGAACGAACGCGACCGCGCCTACCTCGAGGCGCTCGCCGTGCGCCACGCGAGCGACCCCAAGGCCGATGGCAAGGCGCTCGATGCCGCGTTCGCTACCGCGATGCAGACCCTGGCCGCGCGCTTCCCCGACGACCTCGATGCCCAGACCCTCGCGGCCGAGGCGCAGATGAACCTGCGACCGTGGGACTTGTGGACCAGGAGCGGCGAGCCGCACGCAGGCACGCTCGCGATCAGGGACCAGCTCGAGGCCGTGCTCGCGCGCGACCCGCGGCACATTGGCGCCCTGCACTACCACATCCATGCGACCGAGGCCTCGCCCGATCCAGGCCGCGGTCTGCGCCTGAGCGCGCAGCTCGCCGCGCTCGCTCCGGACGCGGCGCACCTCGTGCACATGCCCTCGCACCTGACGATGCGGCTGGGCCGCTATGCGGAGGTGATCCGCAGCAACCAGGCGGCGATTGCCGCCGACGCGCGCTACCTGCAGGGGCGCAAGGCCGAGGGCGCCTACGCGATGTACGCGGCGCACAACGCGCACTTCCTGTATGCGGGCGCCTGGCAGAGCGGCCGCAGCGAGCTCGCGCTGGATGCCGCGCGGCAGGTCGGGGAACTGATCTCCTACGACATGGCGCAGGCGATGCCGATGCTCGAGGGCTTCACGCCGACCTGGTTCTTCGCGCTCGCGCGCTTCGGGCGTTGGCAGCAGATCCTCGCCGCTCCGCCGCCACCAGCCGGGCTGCGCTACACGACCGCGATCTGGCGCCATGCGCGCGGCCTCGCCTACCTCGGCCATGGCAGCGTGCGCGAGGCCGAGCAGGAGCTCGTTGCCCTGACTCCGCTCCTGCCCGGGATCCCCGACGAGACGATCCCCGGCGTCAACTCGCAGCGGAGGCTCGCCGAGCTCGCGCGGCTGACGCTGCGCGCGCGCATCGAGGAGCGCAAGGGTGCCAGCTCCGCGGCGGTCGCGACACTGCGCGAGGCGGTCACGCTCGAGGATCAGCTCGTCTACGAGGAGCCACCGCCCTGGTACCACCCGGCGCGGCAGATGCTCGGCCGCGCGCTGCTGGCTGCCGGCGACGCGGCCGGTGCGGCGAGCGCGTTCCGCGCCGACCTCGAGCACCATCCCGAGAACGGCTGGTCGCTGCACGGCCTCGCGCGCGCCCGGCGCGCGCCCGGGCAGGCGGTTGAAGCGGCGGCGGTGGAAGCGCGCTTCCGTACGGCCTGGGCCGCGGCGGACTTCGACCTGGAACAGATGCGCTACTGACTAGCGCCCGTCGCGCGCGCGCGCCGCGAGTTCGCGCAAGGCTTCCGGCAAGCGCCCGCGCGCGGAGTGCTCGGGGGCAATCGCGCTCATCTGATGGCACCAGCCCGCGGGCGGCATCGCGAGGGTCCTGCCCGCCGGATAGGCGAGGAACACGTCCCACGCGATCTCGGCCGGCGCGATCGGCAGCACCTGCGCGAGCTCGCGGCCGAGCGAGCGCTCGGCGTCCCACCAGCACTGCAGGCCGGGAGCCGCGAGCGACGCGGCGAGCTGCTCGGCCGCCGCCTGGTCGTCGCTCGGCAGCATCGGCAGGAACACGATGTGCGCCGCGATCCCCGTGCCTTGCATCGCGGCGGCGACCGCACGGGCCCCGCTCACGCAGGGACCTCAGGTCGGCGACAAGAGCGCCAGGAAGCGCGCGGTGCCGGTCGCGCGCGCGAACTCGTGGCGCAAGTGCGCCAGGTCGGTGCGCAGGGCCGGCCGTTCGGGCCCCGCGGGGACCGCGCAGGCGCTGAGCAGCAGGAGCAGGGCCGGTCCGCGCACAGCGTCAATCTAGCGGGCGAGCCAATGCGGGCGAGACCTTGGCCCTCAGCGCACCTAGGATGCCGCACTCGATGCCGGAATCGCCTCCCGCCCGCGACCTGACCCGCACGACGCTCGGCGTGCTCTTCCTCGCCGGACTGCTCGCGACGAGCTTCTGGATGCTGAAGCCGTTTCTCCCGGCGCTGCTCTGGGCCACGACCTTGGTCGTCGCCACCTGGCCGCTGATGCGCCGTCTCGAGGGCTGGCTCTTCGGCAAGCGCTGGCTCGCGATCGCGGTGATGCTCGTGGTGCTGCTGCTCTTCCTCGTGCTGCCGTTCACGCTCGCGGTGGGGACGCTGGTCGACAATGCCGAGGGGATGGTCGGCTGGATCCAGAAGGCGATGCAGGGGCCGCTCCCGGCACCACCGGCATGGCTCGCCAACGTGCCACTGGTCGGACAGACGATCCTGGCGACCTGGCAGGAGATCGCCTCCGATGGGCCTGGCGGCCTGGCCGCCCGCGTGACGCCATACTCCGGCAAGGTCGCCGCGTGGTTCGTCGCGCAGGCCGGCAACTTCGGGCTGCTCTTCTTCGACTTCCTGCTGACGCTCGTGATCGCCGCGATCCTGTTCGCGCGCGGCGAGATCGCGGCGGACGGCGTGCTGCGCTTCGCCGACCGTCTGGCCGGCGGCCGCGGCACGGAGGCCGCGCGCCTCGCCGCCGTGGCCGTGCGCGGCGTCGCCCTCGGTGTGGTCGTGACGGCGCTCGTGCAGGCCCTGCTCGGCGGCCTCGGTCTCGTGATCGCCGGCCTGCCGGCGGCGCCGATCCTGACCGCGCTGATGTTCCTGCTCTCGATCGCGCAGATCGGCGCCGCGCCGGTCCTGGCCTGCGCGACGCTGTGGCTGTGGTTCCGCGACCACACGGGTTGGGCGATCACGCTCGGCATCTGGACGATCGTCGTCGGCAGCCTCGACAACGTGCTGCGACCGATCCTGATCAAGAAGGGCGCGCAGCTGCCGCTGCTGCTCGTGTTCGCGGGCGTGATCGGCGGCCTGGTGGCGTTCGGGCCGATCGGGTTGTTCGTCGGCCCGGTGATCCTCGCGGTGGCATTCACGCTGCTGGCGGCATGGACCCGCAACGAGAGCGACACGCCGAGCGTCGGGACAAGCTAGGAGTCTGCGTCACGGGAATCGCTCGCGCGGAACGCGCGTCTCTTCGCCCATCTTCGCGCGACCGAATCTATGCAACTCATCCAGAGTTGCCGCCGATTCGGCCGCTCGAACCTGGACAAACATCCGCGCATTGCGCGCGGCGCATCCCGTGACGCAGACTCCT
>CAZSKV010000700.1:0-4368 GCA_964607495.1 uncultured candidatus Brocadiaceae bacterium | reverse complement strand
ATCTCGATCGCGGCGGCGGCCTTCTTGCGCACGGACTCGCTCTTGACGATCGAGACCTCGTCGCCGGCGCGGACCAGATAGCTCGGGATCGAGACGCGCTTGGCATTGACCAGCACGTGCCCGTGGTTCACGAGCTGACGGGCGTCGAAACGCGAGAGCGCGAGACCCAGCTGCAGCACGACGTTGTCGAGGCGACGCTCGAGCATGCACAGCAGGTTCTCGCCCGTGTTGCCCTTCTGCCGCTGCGCACGCTGGAAGAAGGTCTGGAACTGCCGCTCGAGCAGGCCGTAGATGCGCTTGGTCTTCTGCTTCTCCCGCAGCTGGGCCTGGTAGTCGGTCGTCTTGCGCGGCCGATTGTGCATGCCGGGCGGGTAGTCACGCCGGTTGATCGCGCACTTCTCGGAGAAGCAGCGCTGTCCCTTCAAGAAGAGCTTCATCCCTTCGCGGCGACAAAGCTTGCAGACGTTTCCACAGATCCTGGCCATCGTTCTCGCTACTCGACTGGGGAGATTCTCGTTGGGTACTCGCGGACAATCCTGTGCTGCTCGTGGGCTGCCAGATCAGACGCGCCGGCGCTTGCGCGGACGGCAACCATTGTGGGGCAGAGGGGTGCCGTCCTCGATGAACTTGATCTCGATCCCCGAGCTGGCGAGCGCACGCACGGCGGACTCGCGGCCGGAACCGGGACCCTTCACCAGGACGTCCATCTCGTGGACCCCCATCTTGCGCACCTTCTCGGCCACCTTCTCGGCAGCCCGCTGCGCCGCGAACGGCGTGCTCTTGCGGCTGCCCTTGTAGCCGATCGTGCCGGCGGAGTCCCAGGCGAGGACCTGGCCGGCGGCATCGGTGACCGTGATGATCGTGTTGTTGAACGAGGCCTTCACGTGGGCCACGGCCTTGCCGATCAGGCGGCGGACTTTCTTCTTCTGGACCTTGGCTACGGGCGCTGCCGGCGGCGTGGTCGCGGGAGTCGTGGTGGTGTCGCTCATGGGGTTCTGTTGCTAGCGCCTCACTTCTTCGGGGCAATCTTCTTGCCGGCGACGGTCTTGCGCGGACCCTTGCGGGAACGGGCATTGCTCTTCGTACGCTGGCCACGCACCGGCAAGCCGCGCCGATGGCGGAGGCCGCGATAGCAGCCGATGTCCTTCAGCCGGTTGATGTTCTGCATCACCTGCCGGCGGAGACCGCCTTCCACCAGGTAGTTCTTCTCGATGTGGGTCGCGAGCTTCGCGATCTCGTCATCGCTCAGGTTCTTGGCCCGCGTGTCCGCGTGGATGCCGAGGTCCTTGAGGACCTTCTGGGCCGTCGCCAGGCCGACGCCATAGAGGTAGGTCAGCGCGATCTCGATGCGCTTCTCGTTCGGGATGTCAACTCCGCATACGCGTGGCATCGTTCACCTCCCCTGCCGCTGCTTGTGGCGGGTGTTGCTGCAGATGACACGAACGACACCGCGGCGCTTGACGACGCGGCAGTGCTCGCAGATCCGACGGACGCTGGCTCTGACCTTCACGACAGTTTCTCTTGGTGGCTCGGATGGGACCCGCAGGATCGCCTGCGGGACGGGAACGGGTCGGCTGCGCGCGCGCGCACCGGACTCAATCGCGGTAGGTGATCCGCCCCTTGGTCAAGTCGTATGGCGACATCTCGACCGTGACCTTGTCTCCCGGCAGGATGCGGATGAAGTGCATGCGCATCTTGCCGCTGACATGGGCCATGATCTCGTGGCCGCTGTCGAGTTCGACCCGGAACATCGCGTTGGGCAACGCTTCCTTGACGGTCGCTTCGACGGTGATCGGCTCTTCCTTGGGCATCTGGGATCTGGGAACTACCTCGTGGGTCTGGACAAAGACATATCGCCAGTCACCGGCTCGCGAGCGCGAGCAGATCGACCAGCACGGCATCGGGGGATCGATTCGCATCGATCTCCCGCAGTAGCTGCTTCTCCCGGTAGTAGCCGAGCAAGGGCTCGGTCTGCTCCCGGTACACCTCGAGCCGCTTGGCCACGGCCTCCGGACGGTCGTCCGGACGCTGCGTCAAGCGGCCGCCACAGGTATTGCAGGCGCCCTGCACACGTGTGGGCTTGAACTCCGTGTTCCAGATCGCACCGCACTGCGAACAGGTCCAACGCGCCGTCAATCGGCGCGTCAGGACCTCGGCGGGAACCTGGAAGAACACGACGTGACCCAGGCGCTGGTCGAGTCCGGGGAGACTCTGGTCCAGTGCATGAGCCTGCGGGACAGTACGGGGGAACCCGTCGAGGATCCAGGCCCGCTTGGCGTCCCCCATCCGCAGCCGGTCCTCGACCATCGCCACGATCAGGTCGTCCGGGACCAGCTGCCCCTGGTCCATGTAGCTCTTGGCCTTCTTGCCGAGCGGTGTCCCGGCGGCCACGTGCTGCCGGAGCATGTCCCCGGTCGAGATGTGCACGACCGGCCCCAACCTGGTCTTGCCCTGCGCCAGGGCCTGGGCCTGGGTGCCCTTGCCGGCGCCAGGGGCGCCCAGGAACACCGCGCGGAACTCGGTCGGGGGCTGGCTCATCCGGCGCTCACCGTTGCTGTCGACCCCAGCCACCGGTGGCCCCGCCGCTCTCCTTCATGAAGCCCTCGTAGTTGCGCATCACGAGCATGGCGTTGAGCTTCTCGACCAGGTCGAGGGCGACGCCGACGACGATCAGGATCGACGTCCCGCTCATGAAGTAGATCAGCGTGTAGTTGGTGAAGAAGAAGTTGCTGCTGACGATCGACGGGAACACCGCGACGACCGACAGGAAGGCCGCGCCGGCCAGCGTGATCCTGAGCATGGTCTGCTCGAGGAACTCCGCGGTCTTCTTGCCCGGCCGGATCCCGGGGATGAACGAGCCGTACTCCTTCAGGTTCTCGGCCATCTCGTTCGGCTGGAACATCAGCGAGGTCCAGAAGAACGAGAAGAAGAAGATCAGGACCGTGAACGAGAGCACGTACCAGAAGCCGCTGCCGCGCGTGAACGAATCCTGCAGACCGGTCCAACCGATCGCTCCACCCAGGATCGAGGGGATCACGAGCAGGGCCGAGGCGAAGATGATCGGCATCACGCCGGCGTGGTTGACCTTGAGCGGCAGGAAGTGCCGCTGGCCGCCATACACCCGCCGGCCACGCGTCTGCTTGGCCTGCTGGATCGGAATCCGGCGCTGCGCCTTGGTCATGTAGACGACCGCGACGACGGCGACGGCCCACGAGAACAGGAAGAGCAACAGGGTCTGATAGGCCTCGGTGCTGACCGAACCCGAGTCACCGCTCGGGAACACGCTCGTGAGCGCCGGAAAGAGCTGGGCGATGATCCCCGCCATGATGATCAGGGAGATGCCATTGCCGATCCCGTGCTCGGTGATCTGCTCTCCGAGCCACATCACGAACAACGTGCCCGCGGTCAGGACGACCATCGTCGCGAGGCAGTAGAGCAGCCAGTAGCCGCCCACCCCGGCGTGCAGCAGCGAGCCTTCGCCTCCGGCCTGGCTGCCACTGAGGACGCCGAAGATCACGAAGAACGACTGCACGAAGCAGATCGGAACCGTCGCGAGGCGCGTGTACTGGTTGATCTTGCGCTGGCCCGAGGCCCCTTCCTTGGCCAGCTTCTCGAGGGTCGGCACGATCTTCGTCAGCAGCGAGAAGATGATGCTCGCCGAGATGTACGGCATCACGCCGAGCGAGAAGAGCGTTGCGTTCTGCAGCCGCGCCCCGGTCAACACGTTCATGATGCCGAGCAGGCGGCCGAAGCCTTCCTGGTCGGCAGCCGACCGGAACGCTTCGTCGTAGTTGACACCGGGGAGCGGGATGAAGAACCCGAGCCGATAGCAGAGCAGGAGGCCCAGCGTGATCAGGATGCGAGTCCGGATCTCCTTGACCTTGAGCAGATTGCCGATCGAGACGGACATGGCGGATCAGCTCGGCTTCTTGCCGGTGGGCTTCGCCGGAGCCTTCGCCGCGCCCTTCTTGGCCGCAGCTTCCTGCGCCGCGAGGACCCGCGGGTGCACCCGGCTCGTCGTCGCCTTGCGCTCGAACTTGGCCCGGTAGACGACTTCGGGAATCAGCTCGACCTTGCCGCCGGCGGCCTCGATCTTCGTGCGCGCCGAAGCCGTGACGGCATCAGCCTTCACGTGCAGCTTCTTCTTCAGCTCGCCATCGCCGAGCACCTTGAACTTGTTGGTGTGCTTCTCCTTCGACACGAGGCCGGTGGAGAGGACCGACGCCAGGTCCACGACCGCGCCGTCGGCGAACGCCTGCTCGAGCACGCCGACGTTGATGATCGTGAAGACCTTCTTGAAGTTCTTGTTGTTGAAGCCGCGCTTCGGGATGCGCCGGAACAGCGGCATCTGGCCACCTTCCTGTCCGA
>CAZSKV010000699.1:0-1872 GCA_964607495.1 uncultured candidatus Brocadiaceae bacterium | reverse complement strand
AGCGCGAGCCCGGGCCAGAACACGGCCGCGAACACGTAGAGCGCCGAGACTGGCGCGCACGCGATCGCGAGCGCGCGCGGCCAGCCGCGGCGCAGGCCCGGCGCGAAGCGGCCGGCACAGAGCACGAGGCCGGCGCCGAACATCAGCAGCATCGGACCGGCCGCCGGGAACAGGTAGCGTCCCTGGGGCTGCACGAACTTCTGGTTGAACCGCAGCACGCTGGCGAACACGAGCCAGATCGCGAGCGTGGTGAAGAAGAGCGCCGGCTCGAGCCGCAGTTCCGGCGCGACCCTTCTGCGCGCGAAGAGCCAGCCGAGCAGCGCGGACGCCATGCACAGCAACACGGCCCAGCAGATCCACTCGGGGACCGGCACGCGCAGCCAGCCGAAGTTGCCGCAGAACGAGTGCAGCGTGCGCCAGAGCACTTCGCCCCAGTAGGCCGTCGTGTGCAGCAGCTGCTCGGGCACCCGGTTGCCGGCGTAGGCGAGCTCGTGGGCCTTGGTGCCGAGCAGGTCGCCGTAGATGCGCAGGTTGCGCACGAAGAACCAGCCGGCGATCGCAGTGGCCGCCGCGGCCGCGAGCAGGCCGGCGCCGAGCGTCTCGCGGCGTCTGCCGGCGGTGCGCGCCAGCTGCCAGAGCCAGGCCAGTCCCGCGAGCGGCACGAGGAAGATCGCCGTCAGCTTGGTCAGGAGGCCGAGGCCGAGCAACGTGCCGAGCAGCAGCCCCCGCGCGAGCGGCCAGCGGCGGGCCTGCAGCATCTGCACGAGGAGCAGCAACGCGCCGTGCGCGAGCAGGGTCGCCAGGTTGCCGTTGTCCAGCACGCCGTGCTGGAAGCACCACTGCGGCAGGCAGGCGAGGCAGAGCACGGCCGCGTCGGCGAAGGCCGGCCGGGCCGGGAACAGCCGGCGTGCGAGGGCCCAGGTGCAGAGCAGCGAACCGAGGCCGCAGAGCAGCGACCAGCCCCGCAGCCAGAGGAACGCGCGCACTTCGGTCGAGTACGGCCACGACTCGTCGGCGCCGTGGCGCCATTGCAGCGGTCCTGGCGGCTGGGGCGCCGGCGTCCAGCTCGGGCTCGCGTCCGCAAGTCCCAGACCGCGCAGGGTCAGCGCCAGCAGCGCGTAGTAGAGCGGCGGGTGATGGCCGAGCGATGCGTTCTTCCAGGCCGGCTCGCCAGTCGCCGCCATGCTGCCGAGCACGATCGGCAGCGAATGCGTGTGGCCGAGGTGGAACGCGTAGTAGAGATGGTCGTTCTCGTCCGGACCCTCGAACACCGGCGTGCGCAGCAGATAGCCGGTCGTGAGCGCGCAGTAGCAGACGAGCGCCAGGAGCAGCAGCGGGCGCTGCCTCATGGCGCCTTCCTGGCGATCGCCAGCAACGACACGCCGAGCGGCAGGTCGTGACGCACGAGCCAGCCGGCCTCGAGCGCGAACGCATGGTAGAGCAGGCGCTCGAGCGGGCGCGGCAGCCGCAAGCCGAAGTCGGAGCTGCCGCCGCCGGCGCGCGCGCGCGGCAGGAACGGGCGCATCAGCAGGCGCACGAGCAGGATCGGCACGAAGAGCAGGGCGTTGCAGAAGCTCAGCTGTTCGAGCACGAAGCCCGCGGCCTGCAGGCGGGCCGCGAGTTCGCGCCGGCCATAGCGGCGCTCGTGGCCGGAGAGCACGTCCTGACGGCCCCAGAGCAGCCGCAGCGCGGGGACGGTCAGGAACAGCCGGCCCTGCGGGGCCAGCAGCGTGTGCCACGCGCGCAGCGCGCCGGGATCGTCCTGCAGGTGTTCGAGCACGTCGAAGGCGCAGACGAGCGCGAAGCTGCCGGCGACGAGCGGCGGTTGCTGGGCGTCGCCGCACACCGCGCCGCGCGCGCCCTGCGCGAGGC
>CAZSKV010000698.1:0-1940 GCA_964607495.1 uncultured candidatus Brocadiaceae bacterium | reverse complement strand
TCACGGCCCGTCTGGTCGACGCACTCGCCTTTGTCGCCGCGCAGGATCGACGGCATCGTCTGCCCGTCCACGATCGCCGAGAAGCGGGTCGTCCCCGCCGCCGACAGCTTGCCATTCGAGAGCTTGAACTGCCCGAACACGTCCACCGAACCGGGCGGCGTCCCGTCCTCGTCCAGGTCCTCGAAGCGGTAGATGCGCCAACCCACCAGGTTGTCCTTCGCTTCCGGCGTCAGCTTGAACTTCGCCGAGAAGTTGCTGATCGCCTGCAACCGCCGGTCGAACACGTCCAGCGCGTTCCCCGACAGATCCTTCACGCTCGTCTCGCCCAACCGCACGTGGAACCAGTAGTCGTCCTCCGCCGGCTTCCCCTGCACGTGGAAGAAACCCATCGGCGGCGTCAGCCGCAACAGCGTCCCGTCGTTCTCCTCGTCCGACAGCCGCACCGCCAGGATCGACACCGTGCAGCCCTTCGGATCCAGGATCCGCGCCGCGAAGTTGCTGTCGTCGAAATCGCGGTTCGACAGCAGGTAGTTGTTCAACGGCTCCACCGACACCAGGTCCATCGGTTCCGAGAACCGCACCGACACCGACGCCAGCGGATCGACCTGCTCCCCGCGCGGAATCGGATTCCGGTTCTTGTCCAGCACCGGCGGCGCTGGATCGACCACCAGGAACTCGTTCCGCCGCGCCGTGTCCGTCACCGCCGCCGACCCGAAGTTCGAGTTGTACGGCACGTTCTCGTAGTAGTGCACGCGCACCGTGCAGTCCGCTCCCAGCGGCAGATCACTCGCCTGGAACGAATACTTCGCCCCCGTCCCGGGCTCCGTGTACGTCAGCGACGCCACCTTCACCCGCACCGTCGGCGCATTCCCGGCGTCCGTGCCGTTCGCGTCCAGACCCAGCACCGGATACGTCGGATCGTTCAGCTTCGATCCCACGTCCATGTTCTGCACCACCTCCGCCCGCAACCGCACGATCTTCCCGCCCCCTACCTCCACGTCCTGGTAGATCAGGTCGCCCGTGCGCAACGGCTGGTCCGTCGGCGTCTTGCTCGGCCCCGAGGGCACCGTCCCCGTCTCGTCGTACGCCCCGTCCACGAACGGCACCCGCCCGCGCACGGCCACCTTCGCGAACCGCTTGTTCAGCGTCAGCACCTTCTGGTTCGGATCGATCGCCACGATCCCCATCCCGATGTGCCCGACGATCATCGGCGCCTCCGTGTCCGTCAGCGCTCCCACCCGACCGTCCGCCGGGTTGCCCGAGCGGAAGTCCCGGATCACTGCCGTGTCGCCACGGCTGTCCACGCCGTTGAGCACCGTCACCGTGTCCGGCTCCACCCGGAACTGCCGTGACGTCAATCCCGTCGTCGGCAGCGCCAACCGCAGGTTCGCGGTCATGTTGTCCGTCGACACCGGCAAACCCGTCGTCGTCTGGCCGCCCTTCGCCTCGCCTCCGATCAACGTCGTGTCCACCACCAGCTGGCTGCCCTTGCTGATCACACGCGCCAGCACCGGCCGGAATGCCTGGATCGGATTCGTCGTCTTCGGATCCGCCTTGAACTCCAGCACCTGCAGCGCCGTCGGGTTCGCCGCGAAGAACGCGTCGTCCAACCCCAGATTCCGATCGAAGGTCAGCAGGATCGCCGCGTTCCTCGGCACCACCGGAATCGGCTTCTGGTTCGTGTTCTGATCCCGATACGAAGCCGGGATCTCGTTCAGGAACGACGTCGCCTTCTGCAGCGCCGCCGCGAACCGCGCCTTCTCCCCGATCACCTGGTCGTCCCACAGGATGCACAGCTCCTCGTGCCCGACCTTCACGTCGTACGTCAGGAAGCGGTAGTCCGCGTCCACCCGCTCCCCACCGATCGCGTCGAAGAGCGGCTGCGACTCGATGTTCGCCGACACCACGACATCCTTCGCCACCAGCACCGGCGTCCGGTT